>JBKHFK010000058.1:0-8882 GCA_046540295.1 Halanaerobium sp. | reverse complement strand
CCAAATGTTCCAGCGGCACTTCCGCTTTTATGGATGCAGGAAGAAGTGGAATTACCAGCTGTAATGGATTTAAATATAAAGTTATCTTCTGATCACCAGCGTGGAATTTCACTGCTGGCAAAGAATGATCTAGACTTTTTAGTTACCGGTACTAATGTAGGAGCTAATGCTTACAACCGTGGTATTGATTTGAAAATGCTTAATGTTAATACCTGGGCCATTGATTACCTCTTAACAGATGGTTTTAAAGCAGATAGCTGGGAAGATTTAAAGGGTAAAAATCTTGTTCTTCCACTGCAGGGAGGCCCCTTAGATTTTCTGGCCCGTTATCTGGCTGCAGAAAATGGGCTTGATCCAGAATCAGATCTGAATCTGGTTTATAGAGCCTTACCAGGAGCTGCTCAGTTATTTATGTCAGGTGAATTTGATTCAATTATTTTACCAGAGCCGCTTGCAACTACCAGTCTTTCCAATCGGGAAAGTGCAGAATTATCAATGGATATTCAAAAAGAATGGGCAAAAATCCATGGTGATGAACGGATTCCCTTTGTAGCGTTTTTTGTCAGTGGTGATTTTGCTGAAGAATATCCACAGTTTACAGAAATGATAGATGGCTATTATCAGCGGGGTGTTGAATGGGTCAATAATAATCCAGAAGCTGCAGCTGAGCTTGCCTCCAAACATTTTGAGATGCCGGCAGAAGTTTTACAAAAATCCTACAGCAGAGTTAATTTAAATATTTATTCTGATAGTGAAAGCCGAGAATTAATCGAACTATATTTTGGAGAAATGCTGGAAATGTATCCAGACTTAATAGGTGGTAGTCTGCCAGATGAAGAATTTTATTATTAAACCATTCTGGCTTTTATTAGCTTTTATTTTTTTAATCTGGGAATGGGGTGCGGCTGGATTAAACAGCCTCATCCTGCCCTCGATTGGAGAAAGTTTTCAGGCTTTAAAAGAAATTGCAGTCTCGGGTATTTTATTTAGAAGTTTTATAATTACTTTAAGAAGAACTTTGATTGCCTATGGAACGGCAGTCCTGGTCGGGATAATTCTCGCTCTGCTGCTGCACAGATTTTCTCTGCTGCAGCGCACATTTAGGCCACTGATTACTATAATTCAGGCCACTCCACCGGTTGTCTGGGTTTCTCTGGCTGTTGTCTGGTTTGGAGTGGCAGATAACCTAACACCAATTTTTTTAATTTTTATTGTTTCACTACCTGTGATCTTTGTCAATATATTTCAGGGACTGGAGGAAATGAATACTGATTTAATAGAGATGGCAGAAGCCTATTCAACTCCTCGTTTGCGGATTATAAAAGAAATATATTTACCTTCATTACTGCCGGCGCTGGTTTCTGCGCTCAGTGTGGCTTTTGCTTTTGCCTGGAAATCATCAGTCTTTGCAGAATTTATTGCTTCTTCAAGTGGAATTGGCTATCAGCTCAGCCGGGCAAATTCAATGATGGCAACTGACCGTCTTTTTGCCTGGACCATAGTTTTGATTTTATTTATGCTTTTTGTATAATACTATTTATTAGAGGAATTAAAGGCTCATGTCAGCAGGTGGAAAAATGACTAAAAGCAGTAAAATTCTAGAGCTAAAAAATATTAATAAGTCCTATCAGAATTTAAAAGTTTTAGAAAATCTGAGTTTAAAAATTAATGGTGGAGAAATCTGCTGTCTTTTGGGACCTTCAGGTAGTGGAAAAACAACTTTATTTAGGATTGCTTCCGGACTGGAAAAAGCAGATTCCGGTCAGATAAAAACAGCAGATGATCTTCGTTTTGCCTATGTTTTTCAAAATCCAAGACTTTTACCCTGGAAAACAGCTGCAGAAAATTTGATTTTTGTCCAGAAAAATTATGGTCTGGCAGCTGAATCAGAGCTCAGAGATTTGCTTTTCAAATTATCAGGACTGGAAAATTTTAAAGATGCCTATCCAGATGAGTTATCAGGTGGTATGCAGCAGCGGCTGGAATTGATCAGGGCCTTTGCAGTCAAACCGGATCTGGTGTTTTTGGATGAACCATTTAAATCCCTGGATATGAAAACCAGGGTAAATTTAAGAAAATTAATCAGTTTGATTCAGGCCGAAAGTGGAATTACAGTATTTTTGATCACTCATGATCCAGAAGAAGCTCTGCTGCTTGCCGATAGGATTTATATTCTGTCAGCCGAAGCGAGGGGAATAAAAAAAGAGATAAAAGTAGAAAGGCCAAGAGAAGAGAGAAAAATTAATGATCCAGATATTTATCAAAAGCTGGAAAATATCATGCAGATTTTTACCGGACTGGTTTCTGATTTAGAATATGCAGCTGGAGATATAAAAAAATTATTTTAGACTGGCTGTTTAATTTTTTCTGAATTAACAGCCAATCAGGAAAGGATGATTATATGGCTCCAACGATAGGTATAGCACTATCAGGGGGAGGAGTTAAAGGTTTTGCTCATTTAGGAGTACTTAAGGCTTTAGAAGAAAAAGGAATTGAAGCAGATCTGCTGGCCGGGGTAAGTGCAGGAGCAATAGTTGGTTCTTTTATTGCCGCCGGAAAAAAGCCGGCAGAAGTTATGGAATTAATTAATGAAAGTGATTTTTTCGATTTTGCCAAACTCAGTATACCTGATCGCGGTATTTTTACTCTGGATAATATGACAGAAAACTTAGAAAAATCACTCGGGGTTAGTACTTTTGAAGAACTAAAAATTCCTTTTTATGTCGGGGCTGCAAATATCGAAAAAGCAAGAATGGAATATTTTAGTCAGGGTGATCTAATCAGGATTATTCAGGCATCGTCCTCAATTCCTGTTCTTTTTTCCCCGGTTGAAATTAATGGTGACTTATATGTTGATGGAGGTTTATTTGAAAATTTACCGGTCAGTCCTCTGCTTAATAAATGTGATAAGCTGATTGCTGTCAATGTCATGCCGGTTAAGCTGGATGAAAAAATAGAAAGTATTACTGATATTGCTGTGCGAACTTTTCAGCTGAAGACAGTTGTAAATGCAGTTGAGCTTAGTAAAAAGGCGGATATTTTTATTGAACCAACAGGTATAGAAAAATATAATATTTTAAATACTAAATACAGTCAGGAATTATATGAACTCGGTTATAATTACTGCAAAAATCTAGAGATTGAAATATAATTACTTAACTTTAATTTAAATGGATTTTTCTTTATAATATTTATTCTGATTGAGGGATTTTAAAAAATCAAAAACAGGAGGGATAAATAATGCTGACTAAAAAGATTCTGGATACCATTTTTAAAAGAATTGCAGGAGAAAAATTTGAAATTGAATACTGGGATGGAGAATCTAAAGTTTTTAATCCTCAACTTAAATCTGAGACTGCTTTTAAAATTATTTTTTCGGAAAAATTAAGTCTGAATGAAATCAGAAAAAGTCCTCAGCTAAAACTTGCTGAAGCCTATATGGAGGAAAAGATTAATTTTGAGGGAGATATAAAGGCACTGATTGAGACAGCCGGGAAAAATATTTTTGAATTAATGGAAGAGATAGAAAAATATAAAATTGATCAGGTTGTGGATTTTCAGACTGCCGAATCCCCGGCTGAAGAGGAAGAAGGAGTTAGAAAGCATTATGATCTTGGTAATGATTTCTTTAAACTCTGGCAGGATGAGACAATGACCTATTCCTGTGCTTATTTTAAAGATGAAGGTGATGATCTAAAAAAAGCTCAGCTGCAGAAAATTGATCACGTTCTAAAAAAGCTCAACTTAGAACCAGGAGAAAGACTGCTTGATATTGGCTGCGGCTGGGGTTCACTGGCCTTAAGAGCGGCAAAAAAATATGGGGTAGAGGTAATGGGTATTACCTTAAGTAAAGAACAGGAGATTGAGGCTAAAAGAAGAGCAGCTGAAGCAGGTCTGGCGGATAAAATTGAAATCAGAAGACAGGATTACCGGGATCTGGCTTCAGAAAAGGAAGAATTTGATAAGATTTTAAGTGTGGGAATGTTTGAACATGTCGGTAAAGAAAATATTCCGCTTTATTTTGAGGCGGTTGATAAAATGTTAAAAAACAGAGGTCTTTCACTACTGCACACAATTACTCATTTAAAAGAGCAGCCGGTTCATCCCTGGTTACAGAAATACATTTTCCCCTGGGGCTATATTCCATCATTAAGAGAAATAGTCTGGGAACTGCCGGAGCAGAATTTTCACTTATTAGATGCTGAAGATATAGGCTATCATTATTCTTTAACCGCAGAAAGATGGCTTGATAATTATGAAAAGGTTAGTGATCAGGTTAAGGAAAAATTTGATGAGAAATTTTATAGAATGTGGAGGACATTTTTAATGGGAGTTGTTTTTACCTTTCGCTATGCTTCAACTTCAGTTCATCAAATTCTTTTCTCCAAAGGCAAAAATACTGAACTGCCTCTGAGCAGAGATTATATCTACCGTCAAAATTAATTGTTTTTGATTTAGTTTTAAAAAACTTATACTTTTTAGATAAAAAATTAATCATATTTAATTGGGAGCTGAAAAAAATGGCAGATAAAAAATATAAAATTGCAATTATTGGCAGTGGGCCAGGAGGTTATGTAGCTGCTTTAAGAGCAGGCCAGCTGGGAGCAGATACTGTTTTGATAGAAAAAGAAGCACTGGGTGGGACCTGTTTAAACTGGGGCTGTATTCCCACCAAAGCCTTTGTTCGTTCAGCTGAAGTTTTTGCTGATATTCAGAATGCTGAGGATTTTGGCATCAAAGTAGAAAAGGCTGAGCTTGATTTTCCGGCAGTTGTAAAAAGGAAAGATAAGATAGTAAACAGGCTTGTCAGAGGAATTGATCATCTGCTTGAGAAAAATAATGTAGATAGAATAGACGGTTGGGCATCATTTATTGATCAAAAACATATAAAAGTTGAAAAAGATTCGGAGACTGTAGAAATTGAAGCAGAAAATATTATTATTGCAAGTGGATCTCAAGCAGCAGCTATTCCAATTCCCGGAGCAGATTCAGCAGATATTTTAGACAGCAGGGCAGCTCTCGATCTGGAAGAACTGCCTCAATCAATGGTGATTGTTGGGGGCGGAATTATCGGGATGGAATTTGCTTTTATCTTCCGCAATTTTGGGGTTGAGGTAACTGTAATTGAATATCTGGATCAGCTTGTCAGTGGAGTTGATGCTGAGATTGCATCAGAACTCAATCGTTCAGCCCGCCGGCGCCGGATTAGTGTTAAAACTTCTGCAGAGGTTAAAGAAATTAAAAAGAAAGATACAGGCTTTGAGGTAACTTATCAGACTAAGGGCCGGGAAAAAACAGCTGAAGCTGAAAAAGTACTGATGGCAGTTGGACGTAAACCATATACTGAGGGACTTGGTCTGGAAAATATTGGAGTAGAGGTCTCGGAAAAAAGAGGCGCAGTTCAGGTCAACGAAAAAATGCAGACAAATGTTGAAGGGATTTATGCTGTTGGTGATGTAACAGATAAAATACTGCTGGCTCATGTTGCCTCTCAGCAGGGAGTAATTGCAGTTGAAAATATTATGGGGATGGATAAAAAAATGAATTATCAGGCTGTACCGGGGGCTATTTTTACCTCACCTGAAATTGGAACAGTCGGACTGACAGAAGCAGAAGCTGAAGAAAGAGGTATCGATTATGAGGTGGGAACTTTCCCCTTTGCAGCCAGTGGTAAAGTAATGGCTATGGGAGAAAGGGAAGGTAAGGTTAAAATTATTGCTGAAAAAGAAAGTGGAAAAATTATCGGTGGAGCGTTAATTGGAATTGAGTCCAGTGATTTAATTGCAGAACTGACGCTGGCAGTTAATTTAGGATTAACTGCAGAAAATTTAAGAGAGACTATTCATGCTCATCCAACAACTGCTGAGGTAATTCACGAAGCTGCTTTAGACCTTGCAGATGCTTCAATTCACGCCTGATAAAACTGAATTTCTGAATACTATTCTATCGGGCTTAAACAACATTTTTCGACAGAGTTAAAATTTGACTTTTAGCAGAGATATCTATATAATTAGTTTGAGAATGAATATCAACTTTTGTCATTGATTTAAGTATTTAAAATTAAAGGGAGGTCAGATTTATGAGCGAATATCATGAACCAGAAGAAAAATTATCAGAAGAAGCGATTGATTATCATCGTGTTATTAAAAGTGTCATTGAAGAGTTAGAAGCAGTTGATTGGTACAATCAGCGTGCTGAAGCAACTAATGATCCTGATGTACAGGCAATTGTGGAACATAATCGTGACGAAGAAATCGAACATGCCTGCATGGGATTGGAATGGCTGCGCCGAAATAATCCTGTCTGGGATGAAATGTTAAGAACTTTCCTTTTTCAAACAGCAAAAATAACTGAAATAGAAGAAGAGGGTGAGGCTGAAGAAGGGGGAGAAAGCATTGAAGCTCCTGCTTCCAGCAAATCACTTGGTTTAGGTAATATGAAAGGAGGAGAATAAATGGATATTTTAAAACGCTCACTGGCACCATTTGCAGCAGAAGCCTGGGATTTTCTTGATGAAGAGGCCACTGATGTACTGAGTCAAAAATTAAAAGCTCGTAAAGAGGTAGATTTTTTAGGGCCTAAAGGTTTAGAACTTTCTTCCATTAATACTGGCCGCTTCAGTCCGGTAGGAATTGAAGATGTGGAAGGTGTAACTTATTCTACCAGAGAGGTGCTTCCCTTAGTAGAATTAAAAGTTCCATTTACAATGAAGCTCAGTGAAATTGAAGCTCTAGCCAGAGGTGCAGAAGATGTTGATACAGATAATTTAATTGATGCTGCCTCTAAACTGGCCAAAGCAGAAAATAAAGCTGTGTTTTATGGTCTTGATGAAGTTAATATTGAAGGTATAGTTGAGGCTTCAGAATATGATGAAGTTAGTGTTTCCGGTGGAGAGAAAGAACTTATTACCGGCCTTTTAAAAGCACTAAATTTATTTGAAGAAAGTAGTGTTGGTGGACCTAAACGTCTACTATTAGGACCTGAACTTTATTCTTTACTTTATGAATTAGATGATAAAGGCTATCCGCTAAAGCGTAAGGTAGAAGAGATGGTTGATAATGGTGCTGTTTTAGTACCTGATCTGGGTAACAGAGGCTTATTGATCTCCGAACGAGGTGGAGATTTTGAATTAACAGTAGGTCAGGATATTTCTCTTGGTTTTGAAAACAGAAGAGATGATGAAGTAGAATTATTTTTCCTGGAAACATTTACTTTTAGAGTTAATGGACCTGAGGCTGCTGTAGTACTGAAGTAAAAATAGCAAACTGTAAAAGTTAATTATAAATTACCGCCTGCTGATTTTATAGTGGGCGGTATTTTTTTGTGGTTTTAGCAAACATTTGTTTGAAATAGTTTTTGATTTATATTATAATGTAAGTAGATTAATTTAAGTCAATCTAATTTATAGTGGAATGATACCTTTTTTCTTCAGACAAAAAATGTGGTCAGTGATTAAAAGGAAGTGAGAAAATGGAGCTCCAGAAAAAACTTGAAATTTTAAGTGATGCAGCTAAATATGATGTTTCCTGTTCTTCAAGCGGAAGCAGTGGTCGCGGCAACAGTTCAAGTCTGGGTAATACTAAAGCAGCGGGTGTCTGTCACAGCTGGACTGATGATGGGCGCTGTGTTTCGCTGCTTAAAATATTATTTACCAACTACTGTATTTATGACTGTCAGTACTGTGTTAATCGGATCAGTAATGATCGAAAGCGTGCTTCCTTTACTCCAGAAGAAGTGGCCCGGCTGACTGTTGATTTTTATAAGCGGAACTATATTGAAGGCTTATTTTTAAGCTCTGCAGTCAGCAGAGATCCGGACTGGACGATGGAACAGCTTTTAAAAACAGTGCAGCTTTTGAGAAATAAGCATAATTATCAGGGTTATATTCATTTAAAGGCTATTCCGGGTGCAGATTTTAAACTGATTTATCAGGCGGGACTGCTGGTTGACAGGATGAGTGTTAATATCGAACTGCCCAGTGAAGGCAGTCTGGAAAAGCTGGCACCCCAGAAGAAAAAAGCAGGTATTTTAGCTCCAATGAAGGGGATTGGAAAAGGAATAGAAAATAATATTGTTGAACGCAAAAAATATAAAGTCAAGGAAAAATTTGTGCCGGCCGGACAGTCGACTCAGCTGATTGTTGGAGCCAGTCCAGAATCAGATAGACAGATTATTTCTCTTTCGGAAGGTCTTTATAAGAATTTTAATTTAAAGAGAGTTTATTATTCTGCCTATTTACCGGTTAATAATTCTTCTCTTTTACCTACTTTACCTGGTCCACCCCTAAAGCGTGAACACCGACTTTATCAGGCAGACTGGCTGCTTCGTTTTTATGGATTTAAAGCAGGTGAATTATTGACTCCGGGCAGAGAAAATTTTGATTTAAAAATTGATCCCAAAGCTGACTGGGCTTTAAATAATTTAGATAAATTTCCGGTGGAAGTTAATACAGCTGATTATGAGATGCTGCTTAGAGTACCGGGAATTGGTCCCCGTTCTGCTGCCAAAATAGTAAAGGCCAGAAAAGAAAAAAAGCTGAGCCATTATAATCTTAAAAAAATGAGAATTGTTTTAAAGCGGGCAAATTTCTTTATCACCTGTGATGGCAAATATGCAGCGGCAGTTCCCTTTGAGAGCGAAGTTATTTATAATCGTCTGGCTGAAAAAGAAGCAGAACAGATGTCTTTATTTAATTCTGATAACAGTCCAGAAAAAGAATGGGACTTTGATCTGGTAAAATAGACTGAAACTTAAGGATCTGATAATGATGAACACCAATAATTCAAATAAGGTATATATTTATGACGGCAGCTATCAGGGTTTATTAACCGCTCTTTATTCTGCTTTTAAAAAAAGAGAGGCACCAGTTAAAATTATAAATC
>JBKHFK010000057.1:0-8996 GCA_046540295.1 Halanaerobium sp. | reverse complement strand
GAACTAAAAGAGTCTCAAAAAATATTGCCTTTATAGAGATCAATGACGGCAGTACTCTCAAAAATCTGCAGCTTGTTATTTTAAATCCTGCCGAGTATCCACTGGCTGAGATTAATCGAGGTGCCAGCATAAAGGTTAAGGGATATATAGATAAAGTTGAGGGTAGAGAACAGGATGTAGAGATGAAAGCCGAAGAAATTGAAATCATCGGTGAGGCACCGGAGGATTTTATTCTGCAGAAAAAAAGACATAGTTTTGAGTTCTTAAGAGAAATTGCTCACCTGAGAGCTAGAACCAATACCTTTGGTGTAGTAAACCGCTTCCGCAGTAAAATGTCATATGCAATTCATAATTATTTTTACAATAAAGATTTTAAATATATCCACACTCCAATTATTACCTCTGGAGATGCAGAAGGAGCGGGAGAAATTTTTAAGGTGACAACCCTTGATTTTGATAATCTACCCCGAACTGAGAAAGGTGAAATAGATTATTCTAAGGATTTCTTTGCTAAGGAAACCGGTCTGACAGTTAGTGGACAGTTAGAAGCAGAATTACTGGCAACAGCCCTCGGGGATGTCTATACCTTTGGCCCCACATTTAGAGCAGAAAATTCTAATACATCCCGCCACGCTTCAGAATTCTGGATGATAGAGCCGGAGATGGCATTCTGTAATTTAGATGAAATGATGACCCTAATGGAAGATTTTATTAAAAATTTATTTAAATTTGCTCTGGAAGAAGCTGAAGAAGAAATGGACTTTTTTAATCAGTGGATAGATGAGGGACGCAGAGAAATTATTAAAAATATTATTGAAGCTGATTTTGGTCGAATTAGCTATACAGAAGCTATTGATATTTTAGAAAATAGCGGTCAGGATTTTGAATACCCTGTCAGCTGGGGTGTTGATCTGCAGTCCGAACATGAAAGATACCTAACAGAGGAACATTTTAAAAAGCCAATTATGGTTAAGGATTATCCAAAAGAGATTAAGGCTTTCTATATGCGTCAAAATGATGACCAAAAAACCGTTGCTGCAGTTGACTGTCTGGTACCCGGAGTTGGCGAGATTATTGGGGGCAGTCAGCGGGAAGAAAGATATGATAAACTTAAAAATCGAATGGAAGAATTAAATATGGATTTAGAAAAATATGAGTGGTTTTTAGAGATTAGAAAATATGGTACAGTACCTCATTCAGGTTTTGGACTTGGTTTTGAAAGACTGCTAATGTATCTTTCCGGGATGCAGAATATTAGAGATATTATTTCATTTCCCCGCACTCCTGGTAATGCTGATTTTTAAGCAGTAGAATAAAACTTTGAGGAGAAAAGAAATGTTTAAAAATAACTATGACAGATGATAGAATAATGAGCAGAAAAGAGATGGTCATTCTGTCAGCACACTATTTAGATCGGTTTAGAACTCCATCTGACTTGAAATTTATAAGGGGTGAATATTTTGACTGAAAACAGCTACCATACATATTATCCCTCTCCAATAGGTATTCTAAAAATAGAATTTAATAATCAAGCTTTACTAAAAATAGATTATGATGATCATTTAAGGGAGGTAAAGAATAACTGTCAGAAAAATTTTTATGAAGATCCAGAAATTCTTAAAATTTATAATCTTATTTTTGATCAGTTAAATCAATATTTTATGGGAAAAAGGAATGCTTTTGATATTCCACTTCAGATTAATGGCAGTTATTTTGAACTAAAGGTCTGGAAATTCATTCAGAAAATACCCTATGGCAAAACATTTTCATATACAGAAATTGCTGCAGCAGTCGGCAATAATGGTGCTGCCAGAGCGGTTCGGCATGCAAGTTCCCGCAATCCGATTGCAGTAATAATCCCCTGCCATAGAGTTATTGCTGATGATGGTAGTGTCAGTAATTATACAGGTGGAGTCTGGCGTAAAGAATGGCTTTTAAAACATGAAAATAATAAAAGCAAAAATATAGAAAGGAAGATTTCCTTTGTCTAAAGAATTAAAAAAACGAGAAAAAATTGATGATCAATATAAGTGGAATTTGAATGATATTTATGCTGATGATTCTAAATTTGAATCTGAACTGAAAAAAGTATTAAAAGAAGTTAAAAATATTGAAGATTTAAAAGATAATTTTACAGCCAGTGCAGATCAACTGCTGGCTGCCTTAAATAAAATTATCAAAATCGAAGAAAGAACAGCAAGATTGTATGCTTATGCTCATATGAAATATGATCAGAATACTCAGAATGAAAAATATCAAAACTACAAAAACAAAGCAATGTTCTGCTATAACAGATTATCGAACTCAACATCTTTTATGGTGCCTGCAATAATTCAGCTGGGAGAAGATAAATTAGAAAGTTATAAAAAAGAAAATAAAGAACTTGAGTTTTTTAATCACTTTTTTGATAATATATTAAGACAGAAAGAACACTACCTTTCTGCAGAAGAGGAAAAAATTCTGGCTCTGGCTGGAGAGGTAACTCAGGGCTCAGAAAATATTTTCAGTATGCTTAATAATGCCGATCTTGAGTTCCCGGTGATTAGGGATGAAAATGATGAGGAATTACGCCTTACTCACGGCAGATATATTGATTTATTAAAAAACGAAAACAGAAGAGTCAGGCAGGATGCTTTTGAGGGAATGCACAGTGAATATCAAAAGCTTGAAAACACATTTGCAGCTGTACTTGACAGTTCAGTTAAAGGTGATATATTTTATGCCCGGGCCAGAAACTATGATAGTGCATTAGAATCAGCTCTGGATAATGATAATATCAGTACAGATGTTTATAACAATTTAATTGATACTGTTTCTGATAATTTAGAACCACTGCATCAGTATATGGAGCTAAAAAAGAAAATTCTAAATCTGGATGAACTGCATATTTATGATACCTATACTCCTTTAATTAAGGAAATTGACCTTAAATTTGAATATCAGGAAACAAAAGAAATTATTAAAAAGGCTGTTAGTCCTCTGGGAGAAGATTATATTAAAACAGTAGAAGAGGGCTTTAATTCAGGCTGGATAGATGTTTATGAAAATAAAGGAAAGCGCTCCGGCGCCTATTCGAGCGGCTGTTATGGTGTCCATCCCTATATATTAATGAATTATACTCAGGATATCAGCAACCTCTTTACTTTAATCCACGAGATGGGACACGCAATGCACAGCTATTATTCCAACAAAAATCAGCCTTATTTATATGCAGATTACAAGATTTTTGTGGCTGAGGTTGCTTCAACTTTAAATGAAAATTTACTTTTAGATTATATGCTGGAAAATGCAGAAAGCAGAGAGGAAAAGCTGTATCTTTTAAATTACTTTTTAGAAGGGTTTAGAGGTACTGTTTACAGACAGACTATGTTTGCTGAGTTCGAAAAAATGATTCACGAAACTGTAGAAAATGGAGAAAGCTTAACCTCTCAGGTAATGAAGGGGATGTATAGAAAGCTAAACCAGAAATACTTTGGTCAGGTTCTGGTAATTGATGATAAACTCGATTATGAGTGGGCCAGAATACCTCATTTTTATTACAATTTCTATGTTTACAAATATGCAACCGGCTACTCTGCTGCAGCAGCTCTGGCTCAAAAGATTCAGTCTGAAGGTGCTGAAGCAGCAGCCGATTATTTAGAATTTCTTAAGGCCGGAGGAAGTGATTATCCCCTCAATATTTTAAAAAGAGCCGGTGTTGATATGGAAAAAGCAGATGCTATAGAAGATGCAGCTTCAAAATTTA
Source organism: Halanaerobium sp. (assembly GCA_046540295.1). Classification (GTDB taxonomy): domain Bacteria; phylum Bacillota; class Halanaerobiia; order Halanaerobiales; family Halanaerobiaceae; genus Halanaerobium. Next base: position 5,251 of record JBKHFK010000057.1, on the reverse strand, counting down.
AAAAATATTTAAAACAGCTGCAGGAATTAATTTAAAAAATAATTTAACAGTTGGAAATAAAAGGATAAAATTGATAACTATGTGCTGAAAAAATTAATAATATCCACAGCACATCGTTCTTTTTCCAGATCATTGGTAATTACATGGGAGGATTTTTGATAGGTCTCGAGATCTATTAAATAGTCTCCCATTTTTTCATTTAAAAATTTTTTTATCTTTTTGCTATCTACCTGTTGATCATTAGCTGATAAGATAAGCTGGGTGGGAGATTTTATTTTAGAGGCAGCTTTTTTTCCTTTTTTCATCAATTTATATAATTCTGCCAGAGCCTCAGGATAATAGTTAAAGCTGTAATTATTGTGATAATTTTTTTCGGCTTCACTTAGACTGCTCATATCAATTTTAAAATCATTATCCAATTTTTTAATAAAATATTTAAGATAGGGAGCAAAAGCTATATTTTTATTGGCTGCAAAAAAAGCTGGAGCAACAAGCGATAATTTTTTAACTTCAAAATTAGAGGCAACTAAAGTGGCCAGCAAACCGCCCATGGAAAGGCCTGCCAGATAGATTTCCGGATAATCACTTTTTAAAAAAAGATAACTGTCAACAGCTTTACGCAGCCACTGTTCGGCACTGCTGTTTAGAAAATCAGTTGTATTGGTAGCATGGCCCGGGAGTCTTGGTACATAAACTGCTAACTTAAGTTTTTGATAAATTTTTTCTGCAATATAGTCCCAGTTAGTACTCCTGCCGCCAAAACCATGCAGTAAGAGTACTGCTCTTTTTGGCTGCTGATTATTAAATCCATATTTAATCTCTCTTCCCAGAGGATTAATTTTAGTTGAACTTTTAATTTGATTTAATTTCAATTTAAATTCCCTCCAATTTTTATCTTTCTTTAATTTTATTATATTAGACTTTGAATATCAAAGAATATATTTTAAATTTATAAATAAAAGTGATAGAATAATATTTAGGAAATAAATTAGAAATAATTTAAACTGCAGGAGGTGAAAGTTTAATAGGATAACTATTAAACAAAAATATGAAAGATAAAATTAGAGAAAGAGCAGAATTTTTAAAAGATAATATGATATTAAGTACTCAGGAACTTGTTCGTATACCAAGTGTTGAGGCTGAGCCTGAAGGAGATTACCCCTATGGAAGAAATGTATATCAGGCTTTAGCCAGAGCCTTAGAGATTTCTGAGAATTTAGGTTTTAAGACAAAAAATATAGACAATCAGGCTGCCCATGTAGAGATGGGAGAAGGGGAGGAAATTCTTGCCCTGCTCTGCCATTTAGATGTGGTACCTGAGGGTAGTGACTGGACATATCCTCCCTATGCTGCCGAAATTCATGATGATAAAATTTACGGGAGAGGAACTATCGATGATAAAGGGCCGGCAGTTGCAGCTCTTTATGCCATGAAAATCGTGCAGGAACTGGGAGTAAAATTAAATAAAAGAGTGAGATTAATTCTGGGAACCAATGAAGAATCCGGTATGGCTTCTCTTGATCACTATTTTAAAAAAGAAAAAATGCCTGAACTGGCCTTCAGCCCGGATGCGACTTTCCCGGCTATTCATGCAGAAAAAGGAATTTTGGACCTTAAATTTTCAGCAAAAATTGGGAAAGCAAAGGATAAAAATGGTCTGCAGTTAAAAGAGATTAAGGGTGGTAATGCAACCAATATGGTTCCTGACTATGCTGAAGCAGTTCTCAGTGGAATCGAAAAAAAACAACTGCTTAAACTGCTTTCTGATATAAAATATGAACAGGATGATTTAAAAATAGAAGCAGAAAATAACAACTTAAAATTAAGCTATCACGGAGTTTCTGCTCACGGAAGTATGCCTGAAGACGGCAAAAATGCTATCTCTTATTTGATTGATATTCTGGCTGAATTACCATTTGAAGCTGCAGAAGTTAGAGATTTTTTCAATTTCTATAAAAATAAAATTGGACTGGAATATGATGGTGCTTCAATAGGCTGTAAGGATCAGGATGATGTGCCGACCGCTTTAACTTTTAATACTGGAATTATTAAGGGTAGCCAGAATAAAATTGAATTTATAGTCAACATCCGCTATCCTGTTAAATCAAGTGCCAAAAAGGTAGTCAGTGATATCAAAACTGAGCTCATTGATTTGATCGAGGTTGAACTGCTGAGAGATGCGGAACCATTATTTATAGCAAAAGATGATTCTTTTATTAAAAAGTTGATGGCTGCTTATCAGGAATTTACCGGTGATGAGAGTGAACCGATAGCAATTGGGGGAGGAACCTATGCCCGCAAAGTAAAAAAAGGTGTAGCTTTTGGACCATTATTTCCGGGCCAGCCTGAACTGGCACATCAAAAAGATGAGCATATCGGAATTGATGATCTGGTTAAAAGTGCTGCCATTTATGCCAGAGCAATTATAGATATTGCCGGGGTGGAGACAGATGAATAAAAAAGCAGCAGAACTGATCGAATTTATTAATAATTCACCAACTGCTTTTCATGCAGCTGCTGAATTAAAAAAAGAATTGAAAAATGCAGGTTTTAAAGAACTTGATCCGGCCCAAAAATGGAATTTAAAAAAAGGAGAAAAATATTTTGTCTGCCGCAATAATTCTGCCCTGATAGCATTTATTACAGGTAGAGATTTTTTAAATCAGGGTTTTAGAATAATTTCTTCTCACACAGATAGTCCGGCCTTAAAAGTTAAGCCTGATCCAATAATTAACAGCAGTGGTCAGCTGGTAGTAAACACTGAGATTTATGGCGGTCCTATTTTAAACACCTGGTATGATCGAGAATTATCTCTGGCAGGTAAAATTGTGCTGAAAGCTGATCAGTCTTTTGACCTGAGAGAAGAATTAGTTGATTTAGAAAAAAATCTGGCGGTAATTCCCAATCTGCCTATTCATTTAAATAAAGAGGTCAACAAAAAGGCTGAAATCGATAAGCAAAAAGGACTGCGGGCTCTGATCACTCAGAATTTAGCCGAAAATAATCAAAATTCAGATTCAGAGTCAGAGTTTAAACTGGCTGAATTAATTTCCCGTTTCAGTGATTATAGCTCAGCAGAAATTCTGGAATCAGAGCTCTATTTTTATCCAAGCCAAAAAGCTCAATTTTCGGGCCCTGACGAGGAATATATTGCTGCCGGGAGGCAGGATAATCTTGCGATGGTTCATGCCTCTCTAAAGGCGCTTTTAGCATCTGAGGTGGAGGACTGGACTCAGATGGCTGTCTTCTATGATAATGAAGAAATAGGCAGTCATACTCCTCAGGGTGCTGATTCTCCCTTTGCTGGAAATTTAATTGAGCGGGTAATTTATAATCTGGGAGCAGAAAGAGAAGATTACTTTAGGATTATAGAAAAATCATTTTTGATTTCCGCTGATATGGCCCATGCGGTTCACCCCAATTTTAGTGAAGAATATGATCAAAAGAACAGACCTTTATTAAATCAGGGGCCTGTAATTAAATACAATGCTAATTTAAAATATACAACCAATGCCAGTACTGCTGGAGTATTAATTGATCTGATGAAAAAAAATGAGATAGCATATCAGATCTATACTAACCGCAGTGATAAGCGTGGGGGCTCAACAATCGGTCCGATTGCTGCAACTCAGTTGGGTATTAAGAGTATTGACCTGGGTAGTCCACTGCTGGCAATGCATTCAGCTCGAGAACTCGGGGGAGCTTCAGATCATCAGCAGATGATTAAAGTAATGTCCTTATTTTTAAGTGAACTTTAACTGTTAGTATTGATAGGAGGAAATGCTGTGGGAATTTATGATTTTTCAAAATTAGAAAATAGAAACAATACAATGTCCACTAAATGGGATAAAAGAAAAGAAATTTTCGGCAGCCAGGATATTTTGCCGATGTGGGTTGCAGATTCTGACTGGCAGACTGCACCGGAGGTAAAAAAGAGGCTGCAGGAACGCGCTGAAGCAGGGATCTTTGGCTACACATTTGCCGATCAGAGTGTTTATCAGGCGGTAGAAAACTGGCTGCAGCAGAGATTTGAGCTGAATATTGACCGAGAATGGCTGCTTTTTGATACTGGAGTAGTGCCGGCAATTAATTTTACTCTAAAGGCTATTACAGAACAGAATGATGCAGTAATTATCCAGCCCCCTGTCTACAGGCCCTTTTTTGGAGCAGTTAAAAATAATAACTGCCGACTTATCAAAAACAAACTGCTTAAAAATGATAATCACTACCAGTTTGATTTAGAAGACTTAGAATTTAAGATAAATCAGGCAAAAGAAAAAGGAGAGCGGGTTAGAGCAATGATCTTCTGCAGCCCGCATAATCCTGTAGGCCGGGTCTGGCAGGAGGAAGAACTGCTTAAGCTGCTGCGATTGTTAAAAAAAGAAGATATTTACCTCTTAAGTGATGAGATTCATTCTGATTTAATTTATCCAGAATATCAACACATACCGGTCCTTAAAATTCTTTTAGCAGGAGATGAATTTAAAGATTACCGAAAAAAAGTGATTTCATATATGGCGGCCAGTAAAACTTTTAATATTGCCGGTTTACATGTTTCTTATACTATAATAGAATCAGAAAAGCTGCGCCGGGATTATCAAAAAGCAAAAGAAGGTTTTGGAACAGGTAACAGCCCTTTTGGTCTGCTTGCTTTAAAGACAGCCTATAACGAGGGAGAAAAGTGGCTTAAAGAACAGATGCAGTATTTAAAAGCAAATTATAATTTTTTAAAAGATTATCTTAAAGAAAATATTTCCGGGATAAAAGTTACAGAAGCTGAAGGGACTTATTTAGTCTGGCTGGACTGCAGAGACCTCGGTTTTGAAAGTGATGAGCAGTTAATTAATTTTATGAATCAAAAAGCAAAGGTGGGGCTTAATCCAGGGCGCTGGTTTGGTGATGCGGGTTCAATGCATATGCGTTTAAATATTGCCTGTCCCCGGGAGCGTTTAGAAGAAGCTTTAGAGAGGCTAAAAAAAGCTGTTGAAAATAATTTATAACAGAAGCAGAGAAAGGAAGTTTTGATTTGACAGAAGTAATTATAATTGGGGGGGGCCCGGCAGGGATGATGGCTGCTCTCCAGGCTGCTAAAAATGAAAATAGAGTTACTCTAATTGAAAAAAATAAAAATCTGGGCAAAAAATTGCTGATTACAGGTAAGGAGCGCTGTAATTTAACAAATTATTCTGATCTAAATCAGCATATCAAAAATATAGTTGATAACCCCGAGTTTATGTACAGCTCACTGGCA
>JBKHFK010000056.1:0-9165 GCA_046540295.1 Halanaerobium sp. | reverse complement strand
GAATTGAATATTAATTATTCAGGCTGCTGTATTAATTTACAGCAGTTTTATTATTTTAAGTGGGGGTTTCTGCTGATTTATTTTAGTTTTAAGCGAACTTGTGTTTGATTAGACCGAATAATTATGTTAAAATATAGTTGAACAGATGTTTGCAAATTGAAGGGAGATGAATTTAGCATGCAGCCTGATTACAGTGATTTACCACAGGATCAAATTTTATGTATTGATATGAAATCATTTTATGCCAGCATAGAATTAGTAAAAAGAAATATCCATCCCCTCAAAGGCTATCTGGCCGTAATTGGCGATAAAAAGCGAAAAGGTTCAGTTGTGCTGGCTGCTTCTTCTGCGTTAAAGAAAAAATATGGGATTAAAACTGCTGACCGTTTATTTCAGATTCCCGATCAAGAAGAAATTATACTGGCTGAAGCCAATATGGAGCTTTATCTTGATCTTTCAATGAAAATAACTGAGATTTTTCATTCCTATCTACCTCTGAAAGCAATTCATATTTATTCAATAGATGAAGCCTGGCTTAAGTTGAATGGAAGCAGGAAAAAGTATGGTGATCCACTTAAACTGGCAGTAAAAATAAAAAAGGAAATATGGAGCAAATATCGCCTGCCCTGCAGTATGGGGATTGGACCAAATATGTTTCTGGCTAAAGTAGCAATGGATAATGAAGGCAAAAAAACTGGTCTCTGCCGCTGGGATTATAAGGATATTCCGAATAAACTCTGGCCTCTAAAATTATCTGACTGCTGGGGGATTGGCAGCAGAACTGAAAATAAACTAAATAAAATTGGAGTGTATACAGTTGGAGAACTGGCTCAACTGCCGCTTAAATATCTTGAAAACAAATTTGGAATTATCGGCAATCAGCTCTATTATCACGCCTGGGGAATTGATTATTCTGAAGTAGAGGGGCATTTTAATGATCCTAAAAAAGCAGTTGGGCGCGGAATTACCCTCTACAGTGATTATACAGAAATTGAAGAGATTAAAACCGTAATTTTTAATCTGGCTGAAGAAGTGAGTAAAAGAGTCCGCCAGAATAACCTAAAAGGTAAAACTGTTTCACTGGCGCTAGGCTATTCAAAAATTGAAAATAAAAAGGGATTTTCCAGGCAGCTCAGTCTGGAAAAGAAAACAGATATGACAAAAGATATTTATCAGGCTGCAGTTATCATTTTAAATAAACACTATCAGGGAGAAAAAGTCAGAAAAATAAGTCTCTATCTGACGAAATTTACAGAAAGTGATTTTCAGCAGCTAAATTTATTTGAAAATGATTTAAAAAGAGCAGAAATTAATCAGCTTCGAGATCAACTAGCTCAAAAAATGGGCAGAGATGTGCTTTATTATGCCCGCAACCTAGAAAAGGGTAATATTAAAAAGAGAATTGAAACTACTATTGGAGGCCATCACAAATAGTTAGATCTTAATTTTTATAATTTGATCTCTATAAGCTGCTTAAATTTTAGACTTTTAAGCTCCTGGTTTGGCTGTTTTATTTTAATTATTTTTCTGTTTTTTTCAATTTTTAAAATTTTGCCTTTTATGATTTTGATTCGTTTATTTTCAAAAAATTTGATACTGATAGTTAAATTTTTGTTAAGAGCTTCTTGAATTTTAAAGTCAAATTCCGCAAGCTGCTGCTGATCAAGTTCAGGTTTTTGGAGATCAGCTTCTTTCATTTTTAACTCTTTTAGCCTTTTTTGATGTTCAACCAGCATTAAAGAATTCCACTTCTTGTTGCCTCTGTCTTTAAAATTCATTTTTTAACTTCCTCCTCTTATTTTAAATTTCGAACAGTTATAGTGTGTATATCTATTTAATTTTAACATACATTTGTTCACCAAACAAGATTTATTAAAAAATTTACTGGATTAATGTAGAATTAAAGCTCAGTATGATATAATTATTTTAGCAAAATTTGATGTTTACTTATAAGCATTAATTTTAAAAAACCAGACAGCTCAGAGGAGTTGGTATCTATGAAAATTTTAGTTACAGGTGGAGCCGGTTTTATTGGCAGTAATTTTATCCATTATCAGCTTGAAAATTATAATGACCAGATTATTAATCTTGATAAGTTAAGTTATGCCGGCAATCTTGAGAATCTTAAAGATATAGAATATGATCCTAATTATGAATTTAAACAGCTGGATATCTGTAATAAAGCCGGGGTGGATCAGCTGATGCACCAGGGAATAGATTATATAGTTAATTTTGCAGCTGAATCCCATGTGGACCGCAGTATAGATGATCCTTCAATTTTTGTTAAAACAAATGTGGAAGGCACCCAGAATCTGCTTGACCTGGCACTCAAATTTGGAGTTAAAAAATTTGTTCAGATTTCTACCGATGAGGTTTACGGCAGTCTGGGGGAGCAGGGTAGATTTCATGAAGACAGTCCTTTAAACCCATCCAGTCCCTATGCAGCTTCTAAAGCAGCAGCTGATCTTTTAGTTAAAGCATATGCCAAAACTTATGGGTTCCCGGTTAATATTACCCGCTGTTCCAATAATTTTGGCCCCTATCAGTACCCGGAAAAATTAATACCACTATTTATTATTAATGCTCTTAATGATAAAAAATTACCTCTTTATGGTGATGGAAGCAATGTTCGAGACTGGATTTATGTTAAAGATCACTGTCGTGCTGTTGATCTGGTGATGCGGCGTGGAAAGGCAGGAGAGGTATATAATATTGGTGCCAGTAATGAAAAAAGTAATCTGGAGATTACGAAAAAAATTCTTGCCCTGTTATCTAAATCAGAACTGTTAATTAAACATGTAGAAGACCGCAAGGGACATGATTTCCGCTATGCAGTTGACAGCAGTAAAATTAAAGAGGAATTAGGCTGGGAAGCAGAACATGATTTCAAAAAGGCACTGCAGATGACTTTAAACTGGTATCTGGATCATAAAGACTGGTGGCAGAAATTATTATAATTTGATCAAGCAGATTTTCGAACTTTAATATTTGAATTTTGCGATTAACTCTTGTTATTTTAGCTGATAAATAATATAATTAATAAAGAACATTAGTCAAAAACAGTAATTACTAAATTATATTTTATAGATTATGAGAGGGTGTATTTATGCATATTGAAAGTCTTAAATATTTTCAGGAAATAGCAGAGGTAAAAAGTATTTCAAAAGTGGCCAATAATTCTCATATATCTCAGCCGGCTTTAAGTCAGCAGATTCAGAAACTGGAGGATTCTCTGGGGAAAGAACTTTTTATCCGCAGTAATCGAGGTGTAAAACTTACAGATTCTGGTGAAGTTGTCTTAAAATATGCAGATAATATAATCAGAACCTATAATAAAATGCTTTCTGATTTAAATGATCAGGAAAGTAAAGAAATAAAAATAGAGGGGGAGTATACTATTGCTACTTACTGTCTTCCCTGTGCCATTTTAAATATGCAGTTTAAGTTTCCAAATCATAAATATAATCTGGTGGCAGCTTCTTCCGATAAAATCGAACAGGATGTTTTAAGTGATATTTGTGAGGTGGGATTTACTACTCATCCAGCTCAGGCGGAAAATTTACATTCTGAAAAAGTTATCAATGAAAAAGTAGTGCTTATTTCCCCACCGGCATTTGATCTGCCGGAAAAAGTAAAACTGGAAGAAATAATCGATCATAAATTTGTGATTTTAAAAGAGGACTGCATAATTAAAGAAAATTTTAAAGATGCTCTGGCAGATCTGAGACACAATATTTCTGAAATAGAAATTATATCTCGCCTGGATTCGACAGAAGCAGTCAAGACTCTGGTGCGTAAAGGTTATGGTGTTGCTTTTGTTCCTTATAATTCAGTTAGAGATGAATTTAGTGCTAAAGAGATCAATGTTTCTCGAATTACTGATTATGATCTTGATTATGATATCTATATGATTAATAAAAGTGCAGAATTTTTATCTGATGATGTAAAAGATTTTATATCTAACTTCAAAAAACTGGGTAAGCATATCTGTTATTAAAAAACAGAGTCTGGAATGGAGTAATTTATGCAGAAAATAGCTTTTAATAAACCATATTTTAGTGGTAAAGAAAAAAGATATATAACTGATGCACTGGAAAGAGAAAGTATAAGTGGTGATGGGTTTTATACAAAAAAAGTTAGTGATTTTCTGGAAAACAATTTTGACCTAAATAAAGTACTAATGACTACTTCAGCCACTCACGCTCTGGAAATGGCGGTTCAGCTGCTGGAGTTAAAAAAAGGTGACGAAGTTATTATGCCTTCCTTTACTTTTAGTTCTACAGCCAATGCAGTTTTAAAAGCAGGAGCAGCCCCGGTTTTTGCAGAAATAAAGCCTCAAACTTTCAATCTGGATCCGGCTGATTTTAAGGCGAAAATCACTGCTAAAACTAAAGCTGTAATTCCGGTTCATTATGCCGGTATCAGCTGTGAAATGGATCAGATAAAAAAGATTGCAGCAGAAAATGAAATTAAAATTATTGAAGATGCAGCCCATGCGGTCAATAGTTTCTATCAGGGAAAAGCCGCAGGCAGTCTGGGTGATTTTGGCTGTTATAGTTTTCACGGCAGCAAAAATTTTGTCAGTGGTGAGGGTGGTGCCCTGATTATAAATCCTGCTCAAAAGCAGCTGCTGCAGAAAGCAGAGATTATTAGAGAAAAGGGTACAAATCGTTCTCGTTTTCTGAGGGGAGAAATTGATAAATACAGCTGGGTTGGAGAAGGTTCAAGTTATCTGCCATCTGATATATTGATGGCACTTTTATTTGCCCAGTTAGAGGAAATGGATTATATTACTGAGGAAAGAAAAAAAGTATTTGATTACTATAATCAAAATTTAAAAGAATTTTTGAGCAGCGATTTTCTGGAAAAGCTGCCAGTTGTGCCGCCAGACAGAGATAGTAATTATCATATTTATTATTTAGAATTTAAAAATAAAAAAATTAGAGATTTTGTTTTAAAAGAGCTAAGATTAAGGGGAATAGAGGCGGCTTTTCATTTTCAGCCCTTACATGGATCACCAATGGGTAAAAAACTTGGTTATAAAAAAGGAGATTTAAAATTGACTGTTAAGGCTGCTGAAACTATGCTGCGCTTACCAATTTATCCAAAACTTCTGCAGGCTGATTTAGAATATATTATTAAAAATCTGATTGAGATTTTCTATCAGTTAAACAGGCAGGTGTAGCCTATGTCGGATTTGATTACGATAGTTGTTCCGGTTTATAATGGAAAAAATTCGCTGGAGGAGCTTTATCAGGGGATCAAAAAAACAGCAGCTGAAAATAAATTTGAGTTTGAATTAATTTTAGTTGATGACCACAGTCCGGATCAGAGTTATCAAAAAATTTTAGAACTCCACCGTTCTGACAGCAGGGTTAAGGGCATTCGTCTGGAAAAGAATTTTGGCCAGCAGAATGCCATTTTTTGTGGATTTAATTATGCTGCTGGAGATTATATAATTACTATGGATGATGACCTGCAGCACAGCCCGCAGGATATTAATCTTCTTTACCAGCAGATAAAAAAAGGATATGATATTGTTTATGCAATTCCCGAGGAGAGAGCACACAGTTTTTATAGAAGATTGGGTTCAAAGCTGACAGACTGGCTTTTTAATTTAATCACACCTAAAGAAGAAGGGATTCGGGTCAGCAGTTTTAGAATAATTAATAGTAAATTACTAAAAAAAATTATTAGTTCAGAGAAATCTTTTATCTATCTTTCAGCAATTATTTTAAAAGAAGAGCCTGCTATTGCTAATATTTACACCAGACAGCATCAGCGCAAATATGGGCAGTCCAATTATAATTTTTTTAAGCTGCTTAAGTTATTTATAAAACTTTATCTTTATTATGGCAGACTGCCATTTTTGAAATATTTTCGTTCTGCAAAAGAGCAGTATCTGATTGCAGAAAGCACTTTTAAAAAGGAAGAGGAATAGGTATGCGTTTATTAATTTTGGGTGGAGGCAGTGCTCAGCTGAGTTTGATCAAAAAAGCAAAAAAAATGGGACATCAGGTAGTTGTTTCTGATTATTATCCGGATGCTCCCGGTAAAAAGCTTGCTGATTTTAGTTCTTCAGCCAGTACTTTTGACTTTGAGGCCAGCCTGGAGACTGCAGAAAAATATAGAGTAGAGGGTATTTTAACCACCGGAACTGATCAGCCGGTTTATACAGCTGCTCGAGTGGCAGATAGTTTGAATTTAAAGCACTATTTATCAGTAGAAACCGCTCGGGCTGTAACTAATAAAAGGGTAATGAAAAATAAATTTATGAGAGCAGCGATTCCAACTGTAAAATATAGAATTCTGGACCATGATTTTCCAGATAAGGAACTTAAAGATTTTAAAAAACCCTTTGTAGTTAAACCTCTGGACAGTCAGGGACAGCGTGGTGTTTTTAAACTGGATTCGATCAGCCAAATTAGAGAAAAATTTAACGAAGTGCTTTCTTTTTCCAGAGAGGATAAAATTTTAGTCGAAGAATATTATAATTCAGATGAGATAACTGTCAGCGGCTGGGTTTTTGAGGGAAAGGCAGAAATTTTAACTGTAACCGACCGCCTGCGTTTTGAGTCTAATATTCATATCGGTATCTGTTCTTCTCATCTTTTTCCCTCTCAATATCTCAGAGAATATTTTTCTAAAATACAGGATTTAACTCAAAAAATTGTAAGTGAGTTTGGAATTAAAAATGGCCCGCTGTATTTTCAATTTTTAATTGGAAAACAGGGGCTAAAGGTTAACGAAATAGCCTGCAGAATAGGCGGGGCTTATGAGGGAGAATTTATGCCAGCCCTGACCGGTGTTGATATTTTGAAAATGATGGTTGAACTGGCAGCGGATAAAACAGTTGATAAAAGCAGACTTGGTGATTATTTAATTCAGAAGAATAATAAATACCTATCCTCACAGCTCTTTTTTGCTGGTTCGGGTAAGATAAAAAAAATTACAGACCTGACTGAGATTTTAAAAATTGACGGTGTTTTAGATGCTGGATTGAATTATCAGGTTGAAGATGTGATACCAGGTATAGAAAATGCTACTGCCAGAGCCGGTTATTTTATTGTGCTGGCAGCAGATAAAAATCAATTAAAGCAGAGAGTAAAGGCTGTATATGATAAATTGAAAATTATTGATCAAAAGGGAGAAAATCTGGTGCAGAGAGAAATTGGAGAAAATTTTTAGAGAAATCAGGAGTGTAAGTATGAAAAAATATATTATAATTATTATAATTTTGAGTATCAGTCTGTTTATAATCAGCGGCTGTGAGAATAATAGTCAGGACAGTAAGCAGAAAATTACTATTGCAGAACAGTACGGTCTGGCCTATGCTCCGGTACAGTTAGTCAAAGAGCTTCAGTTTTTAGAAGAACTTAATCCTGATTTGGAAGTGGAATGGAAACAGTTGAGTAATACTACTTCGATTAGAGAATCAATGCTGGCCGGTGAGGTTGATATTGCATTTATGGCTGTACCTCCATTTTTAATTGCGCGCGATAGGGGGATGGACTGGAAAATAATCTCTGGCCTATCAGAGAGTCCACTGGCCCTGATGACCAATCAGGAGGACATTAATTCTCTGGCTGATTTTAAGGTTGAAGACAGGATTGCACTGCCTCAGCCGGGAAGCATTCAGCATATCTTACTTTCCATGGCAGCTCAGCAAAAATTTGGAGAAGCAGAGAAATTTGATGATCAGCTTTTAACAATGAGCCATCCTGATGCAATGAATGCTCTGCTTGCGGGTAAAGAAGTAACTGCTCATTTTGCCTCCCCTCCTTATTTATTTTTAGAAAGCAGGGAAGAAGGGATAAAAAATATTTTAAGCGGCAGTGAGGCTTTTGGTGGTGATTTCACCTTTATAATTGGAGTTAGTACAGATCAGTTTTATGAGCGGCAGCCTGAAAACTATTCTTATTTTTTGGAAGCCCTGTCTAAAGCAATAGAATTTATAGATGAGGATCCCGCTGAAACTGCAGCTATTCTGGCAGATAACTATGATTTGAGTGAAACAGAAATGCAGGAGTATTTAAATTGGCCGGAAATGAAATTTACTTCAGAAATCAGGGGGCTGGAAGAATTTATAACTTTTATGGCAGCAGAGGGATATTTAGAAAATAACAATTATTCATATTCTGAGCTGGTTTTTGAAAAAAATCTAGCTCAAAAAAAAGAAAATGGAGATGAGAGGGGCGGTCAGGATGAAAAATAAATATCAGCAGCGTTTATTTTGGCTTATAATTCTGGCTTCAATCTGGCAGCTGACAGCAGTTAGTGGTGCCTTCTCAGAAATGATTTTTCCAGGTCTTGATCAAATTTTTTGGGCTCTGCTGCTGTCATTTAAAGATGGAACTTTAATTAAACAGATTGCTTTTTCACTTTCAATTATCACTCAGGGATTATTTTTAGCCACACTGGCAGCTCTAATCCTGGCACTCACAGCTTATTTTTCCAGTAATGCTGCTGGCCTAATCGATACTCTAACTGCTCTGGCGCATCCACTTCCTGGAATTGCTTTGATGCCTCTAATCTTAATCTGGTTTGGTTCTGGGCGAATGGCAATTTTAATTGTGATTATCCATTCTGTTTTATGGCCCTTAGTTTTAAATTTGAGTACAGGCTTTAATTCTATTCCGGATATATATACTCTGATTGCTAAAAATTATCGTTTAAATAAACTGGAATTCATGTTTAAGATACTGATTCCAGCTTCACTACCATATTTTATCTCCGGTCTAAAAATAGCCTGGGCCAGGTCCTGGCGGGCTTTAATCAGTGCGGAGATGCTCTTTGGGGCAATTAACAGTCTGGGTGGTCTGGGCTGGTTTATTTTCCAGAAGCGTGTTTTTTTTGATTTACCGGGTGTATTTGCAGGAATTATAGTAATTATTGTCATTGGAGTAACAGTTGAAGATTTTATTTTTAAAAAACTGGAAGCAAAAACAGTTAAAAGATGGGGAATGTTAAAATGAGCTCTTATTTAGAATTAAAAAATATTAAAAAAAGTTTTAAAACGGAAAAGGGTAGCAAAACTGCCCTAAATAATATCAATCTCAGAATTAAAAAAAATGAATTTTTAACAATTTTAGGACCCTCAGGCTGTGGAAAATCAACTCTGCTCAAAATAATTGCAGGATTTGAGAGAGCTGACCAGGGTCAGTT
>JBKHFK010000055.1:0-9261 GCA_046540295.1 Halanaerobium sp. | reverse complement strand
TCAATTTTACCTAGCCCCAGTTTCTCTAAATTAGGAAGTTTAAGTCCACCAAGTTCAGCCGCAATATTCGGTAGAGTTGCAGCCCCCTGATCACCATATTCAGCTGCATCAGGCAGCTCTCCAATCCCAACACTATCCAGTACCATCAAAATTACTCTATTAATTTTACTCATTTATTTCACTCCCATATTAAATATATTACTATCGTTAGACGTCAGACTTATTTTTAGAAAAAATATTCGCCAGCTGCTGGCGAATTTATACTATTTAGCCTGATTTTTTAAGTCTATCACTAATGATTCTAAAGATCTGTTCTTTAAATCGGGAATTAAAATACCCATTATCTGATAAAGATATAAAAATTCATCCAGAAGTTCTTCTCTATCCTCTTCTGGCAGGTTACCTTCTTCTTCCATAAATTCTTCCAGATTATCATTAATATTATTAAATGAACGAAATAATTTACGAACAGGATTATGAGAATTTTTATTATTATCATCATCCCAGTAATCTTTCATTTTCATTCTTTCTCTTTTTAAAAGTACTGCAGAAACAGCTTCTTCTACAGGTAGATGCAGATATTTATAAAACAAATCAATCACAGCCTGAGTTTCCTTTCGGCTTAAATTATGTTTAATAACTGCATCCAGCAGCTGGTTTGCTTTGCTGGGGTCCCCTGTTTTAGATGACAGAGCATGAGCCAGACTCAGATGAGAAAGAGTAATCGGCGAATCTTCCTTTAAAACTTCTTTTTGATATTTCTCTTTCATCTCCAGAATATTTAACCAGAGTGTTAAAGTTGTTCTGGCCACTCCCAATTTTTTTGCTGCCTCTTTTTTACTTAAATTATTAGCTTCCATAAATTTATTAATCGAAATTGCTCTTTCCAGTGGATTTAAATCCTGTCGCTGTAAATTTTCGATCAACTGGATCTGTCTGAATTTTTCTGGTGAAACTTCTTCTTCAAAAATAACAGCTGCTATTTTTTCTTTTCCATCTTTTTTAACAGCTCTTAATCTTCTTTCTCCTGCTATTAAAAGATAGTGATTATCTTTTTTTTGAACTACAATCGGCTGCAGCTGTCCCACTTCTGCAATCGATTTTGCCAGACTGTCTATTCTCTCCTCAGAAAAATCCTGTCTGACCTGTTCCGGCCTGCTTTCTATATTTCGCAGTAATATCTCCTTATATATCATTCTTCTCCCCCCAATAATAAGCTTTAATTTTCAGCTCAATTAAAATAATTGCTTTAAAATTGATTTTTAATCTATTTTAACATATCATATTAATAGATTGTATAAAAATTAAATATCTAATCAATAATAGATTTAATCTCAAAGGAGCATCTATAATGGAAAAAAACTCTGATATAAATAGTTTAACAAATAAACTGGAAAAAATAAACTACCTCAGGCTAGAAAAAAATAAAAAACTGGCTGAATATGCCAGTTTTAAAGTTGGTGGACCGGCAGATCTTTTTCTAACACCGGAAAAAATTTCTGCTTTAAAAAAATTAATGCCGCTTATTGTCAGATCAGGCATACCGTATTTTATCCTGGGAAAGGGCAGTAATTTAATTATTTCCGATAATGGCTATCGTGGAATCATTATTTATACAGGTCGGTTAAATAATTATCAGCTTGCTGGAAATCAGATTACAGCGGAATCTGGACTTGAGCTTAAAGAAATTGCTGATATAGCCTGCGAAAATTCTCTAAGTGGTTTTGAATTTGCAGCTGGAATCCCCGGATCACTGGGGGGAGCTCTTTATATGAATGCAGGTGCCTATGGTGGAGAAATGAAAGATGTAATTCTTAAAGCCCAATTTGTAAATCAAGAAGGAAAATTAATTGAACTGAGCAAGACCGAATTAAAGCTTGAATATAGAACAAGCATTTTACAGAAAGAAAATCCAGACTGGATTGCTGTCAATGTGACTATTGAACTTAAAAAATCAAAGCAAAAACATATTAAAAACAAAATGAAAAAACTGCATCAAAAGCGCTGGGACAAACAACCAATGGATTTACCAAGTGCCGGCAGTGTTTTCAAAAGACCTCCAGGTCATTACACAGGTCTTCTGATTGAAAAAGCAAAAATGAAGGGATATCAAATTGGTGGGGCCCAGGTTTCGAAAAAACATGCTGGTTTTATAGTCAATAAAGGTAATGCTACAGCTGAAGATATAGTCAATTTAATTGAAAAGGTTAAAGAAGAAGTATATAAAATAAGCGGAGTCCAGCTTGAAGTTGAACCCCGCTTTTTAGGCGAATTTTAATCAATCAGCTCCTCTTTTTTATTTCGGGGGAGCTGTTTTATTTGATATTCTCTTTGCTGTGCCAGACTGCGGTTTTTGAACTCTTCCTGATAGCGGAGTTTTACCGGAAGACGTCCGCGTGTATATTTAGCCCCCTGACCGGAATTGTGTTCCTCAAGTCTCCGCTCAACATCAGTAGTATAGCCGGTGTAAAGGCTGCCATCACTGCACTCTAACACATAGATATAATGTTTATTTTTTGCCATATTCTTCAATATATTTACCCAGGGCTCTTAAATGATCTTTTTCTTGTTCTATCAGCTTATTAACCGCCTCAATAGTTTTCCCATCATTAAATTCGCACATCTCACGGTAAAAGAGAATAGAATCTTTTTCAGCCTGAATAGCAAGTTTTAAGGCTTTTTCAACATCATGTAAAGCTTCAATTGACTCCTCACTATCATCTTTAGGAAAAACAGAGTATTCAACTAAATAATTAAAATAGGCACTTACGTCTTCTTCATAAAGATAATCTGCCTCATCTCTGTCATTGCGAAGTTCTTCTGTTAAAGCAACAAATTTTTCGTAGTGATCCTGCTCATCCTGAGCTAATTTTTTAAAAAGCTCTTTTAAATCCCTATTTTCTGTTGCCTCAGCGTGTTTTAAATAAAACTTTTTTCCTCTAACTTCAATATCTTTTGCCATTTCCATTACTTCCAGTGCATTAAATCTTTCCTTCATCTTAAATCCCTCCAATATTTTCTAATTATCTTAAAGCTCTGCTTAAATAATCTGCTGCCTTTTCCGTAATCTGATCCTGGTTGAGTTCTTCTTCATTTAAGACAAGGCGTTTCATAATCATACTGTCCAGAATACCAGTAAATACACAGGCAAAAAAATTAAAATCATCAAATTTTAAATATTTTTTTGCCTGGAGATATTTAAATAATGATTTCAGGTGTTTAAACCTCTGTTGACTCATTTTTTTATATTCTTCATTAAAATCATTATCCACTGTGACAGCCTCTCTCAGAATAATAATAGTTAAATCTCTGTATTCAAAATTGATTTCAATCACTTCTGAAAGAAAAGCAGCTAAAAAAGACTTTAAATCATAACTCTGATCAGCAACTTTATCAATATCAAATCTATTTTCAAAAATATCCTGATATTTTTTTATTAGAGCCAAAAACAGATCCTTTTTACTGTTAAAATAAAGATAAAATGTCCCCTTAGCAATACCTACTGCTTCAACAATGTCAGCTACATGAGTCTTATGATACCCTTTTGAAGCAATAATTTTAATAGCTTCATCCATAATTTCTTCTTTTCTTTTGGCCACTAGTTATCCCTTCTCATTTGTTTACTAAATTAAGTTTATCATAAATCAAAACTATTTTAAATATAAAGAAGTTATTTTTCTATAATTAAACAAACCTATTTTATTCTTTTATAGAAAATAGATTATAATTTACCCGATGTTTTAAACACCGGGTAAATAGGCTTAAATATCCTGAGCCACTTCTTCTCTGGGAATACCTTTGATTTTAGATATTATTATCTCTCTCAA
Organism: Halanaerobium sp.; assembly: GCA_046540295.1. Taxonomy (GTDB): domain Bacteria; phylum Bacillota; class Halanaerobiia; order Halanaerobiales; family Halanaerobiaceae; genus Halanaerobium. Next base: position 5,434 of record JBKHFK010000055.1, on the reverse strand, counting down.
ATCAGTTATGATTGAATAAAAAATGGGGATAACAAAAAGAGTTAAAAAAGTAGCAAATGTTAACCCACTTACAATTACGATTCCCATCGGCTGAGTAGTTTCTGCTCCTTCTCCAATACCTAAAGCTATTGGTAAAAGTCCGAGGATAGTTGTCAGTGCAGTCATCATAATCGGCCTTAAGCGAACCGAACCTGCTTCAATAATAGCATTTATTTTTTCTTTACCAGACCGCCTGAGTTGATTTATATAATCAACCATCACAATTGCATTATTAACAACTATACCGGCCAGAGTTATTAAACCAAGTACAGAAGCAACAGAAACAATACTTCCAGTAATATACATTCCAATAATCACACCAATTACCGCCAGCGGAATTGTGAACATTATAGTAAATGGATGGACTAAAGATTCAAATTGAGAAGCCATCACCATATAAATCAGAATAACCGCCAGAGCAAAAGCCATTCCCAGACTTGAAAAAGACTCCTGCATATCTTCAAATTCACCCTCATAACTAAAGTTATAGCCATCTGGAAGCTCAACCTCAGCCAGCTGCTGCTGGATATCTCCCATTACAGCGCCTAAATCGCGCTCGTGTATATCAGCATTTATTTCTGCATAACGCTCCTGATCATCTCTTAAGATTTCAACCGGCCCTTCTGTAACCTCAAGTTCCGCCAGACGCCTCAAAGGAACCATAGATCCATTTGCAGCCAGTATATTCAGGTCTGGAACCTGATTATAATTTTCTATTTCTGCTTCCGCAAGCCGAACTCTGATATCATATTCATCTCCTGCAACTTCATATCTGGTCTGAGCTGTACCACTAATTGCAGTTCTAACAGTGTTAGCAATCTGGCTGACATTAAAACCAAAACGGCTGGCAAGAGAACGATCTACTTTAATCTGGAGTTCGGGCCTTCCTTCATCAAAACTATCTTCAATATCTCTTAAGCCCTCAACATCTTCTATTTCACTGACTGCTCCCCCAATTTCTTCTTCCAAAACAGCCAGGTCATTGCCTTTTAATCTGACATTAACCGGTTTTCCTCCACCTGTTGGCATGGTTCCCTGCTGTTCTTCTATTGTAAGATTGACATCCGGAATGTTAATTTCCTGCCTTAGTTCTTCCATTATTTCGCCAGTAGTTCTATCTCTTTCGGAAGCTTCAACCAGATTAACATTAATATTCCCTTGATGACTACTTGAATCACTCTGCATCATATCTGATGAACCAATATTTGAAATTACAGTTTCCACTTCTGGAATATTGAGGAGTGATTCCTCTATTTCAGCTGCTGTTTGATCTGATTCTTCCAGTGAATTACCCGCTGGTAATTCATAATTAACTGAAAAAGCTCCCTGATCAGTACCAGGCAAAAATTCAAAACCAAGCTGTGGAGCTAAAAATAGAGAAGTAATTAATAATAAGACCAGAACCCCAACAACAATCCAGCGGTGTTTTAAAGTATAGGAGAGAGCAGATTTATATGCTCTTTTGATTTTCCCTTCTTTTTTACCCCGCTCAATTTCTTTTTGACTTACTTTAAGGAACTTCGATGAAAGCATGGGGATTAAAGTTAAGGCTACTAAAAGAGAAGCCAGAAGAGAAAAAGCAACAGTTAAAGCCAGATCCTGAAAAAGTTCACCAGCTATACCCTCTACAAATACAATTGGCAAAAAAACCACAACCGTAGTCATTGTTGAAGCCGTTATTGCCATTCCGACCTCAGATGAACCTTCACGGGCAGCTTCGATTCTGCCCTCACCGATACTTCGGAAACGATATATATTTTCTAAAACAACTATTGCATTATCAACCAGCATTCCAATTCCTAATGCCAGTCCACCTAAAGAGATCACATTTAAGTTTACATCAGCAAAATACATCATAGCGAAAGTGGCAATGATTGAAACCGGCATTGCAGTAGCAATAATGGCAGTACTGCGAAAATTTCTTAAAAAGATTAATAAGATCAAAACAGCCAGAATTCCACCGATTATTGCATTCTGGCTAACACTGGCAATTGAATCTTCTATAAATTCTGATTGATCCACTGCCACCGCCAGGTTATAATTGCTGTATTCTTCTTCTATAGACTCCATTTCTGCTTTAACAGCCTCAGCTACTTCCACAGTATTCGCATCAGTTTGTTTCTGCATAGAAAGAGAAATGCTCCGCTCTCCATTACTTCTGGAAATAGTATCAGGATCAGCAAAATCATCTTCAACTTCTGCCAGATCTGATAATTTTATCTGCCCGCTCTCACCAACAGGTATATTAATTTCTTCAATCTCTTTTATAGAATCAAATTTACCTACTGTTCTAACCAGAAGTTCTTTACTGCCGCGAGAAACCTCACCTGCAGAAACATTGATGTTTTCACTTCTTAAAATACCCGTTATTGTTTCAAAATCAAGATTATAATGTTTCATTCTATCCTGTTTAAGAGAAACATTTATTTCCCTTTCTAAGCCCCCCTGAAGATTAACCTGAGCCACACCAGGAATTCTTTCCAGGCGGGGAACAATATCATCTTCAACTTCTTTTTTTAATTCACCTATTTCCATCTCTTCGGCACTTAAACCGTAAACCATAATCGGCATCATTGCAGGGTCAAATTTGACAATCATTGGCTCATCAGCATCATCAGGCAAAGTTTCCCCTATTAAATCTACCTGTTCCCGCAGATCCTGAACAGCAAAATCCATATTTCGATCCCAATCAAATTCTATTACTACACTGGAATTTCCCATAGAAGAAGTAGAATTAACACCCTGTACACCTTCCACAGTAGAAACAGAGCTCTCAATATTTCTGGTGATCAAATTTTCTATTTCTTCTGAGCCCACACCTTCATAAGTTGTGATAATTGCAGCACCGGGAAAGGTTATATCAGGAAAAAGCTCCAGACTTAAATTGCTCAGAGAAACCACGCCAATTATAATAATTATAAAAATCAACATGGCAGTGGTTACTGATCTTTTAATCGAGAAATCCGATATTTTCATTGATCTCTCACCTCAACTTCTTCCCCATCACTAAGATTAGATTTGCCTCTGACAACAATTTTTTCACCAGCTTCAAGTCCACTTTCAATTTCAACCTGACTGCTGGTAGTCAAACCCAATTCAATATCTTTTTTTACTGCTTTTCCATTTTCCACAACATAAACATAAGGATCATTTTCATTAATATTCTCTATACTATCAACAGGAATTATTACCGCATTTCCAGATTTTCCTTTGTTGATTCTAACATCTGCAAACATTCCTGCTCTGAGTTTGTGGCCTGAATTATCAATTCTAACTTTAACTAAAAAAGCCCGGCTCTCTCTGGAAGCAGCAGGCGCTATATTTCTAATCTCTCCTTCCTGATAATGCTGCATTGTTTCAGCTTTAACCTGAACTCTATCACCCTTATTAATTGCAGAAACAGTATCAGCAGTGACTTCAATTTCTACAAATAATTCACTGATATCAACCAGATTAATTACTGTCTGACCTGAAGGAAGCATTTCTCCTTCCTCAAAAGCCACCTCATTTACCAGGCCATCAAAGGGTGCCTTAATATTTGTCTTAACTAGCTGATCTTCCAGTTCTTCCAGACTGGCTTCTGCCTGTTTAACCTGGGCTTTGGAGGCCCTTAATTGTTCACTGCGGGCTCCACGCTCGGCTTCTTTAAGATTTGCTTCAGCAACTTTCAGGCCACTTTCAGCAGCTTTAACCTGACTTCTGGCATTTTCCAGCTGCTGTTTTAATTCAGTTGGATTGTCATAATTTTCTTCTGTCAGCTGATAATCCTTTTCAGCTGTATTAAGAGAAGTCTCTGCCTGTTCTACTGAATTTTCAGCATTTTTTAGAGAAGACTCAGCATTTTCATAAGCACTTTTTGAATCTTCAAATTCTCTTTCAGAAATTACATTATCATCATAAAGTTTTTCAGAGCGCTGGTATTCTCTTTCTGCCTGATTATAATTAATTTCAGCCTGACGCAAATTTTCTTTTGAACTTTCCAGCTGCTGTTCTGCATTTCGCAGCTGCTGTTCTGCTGCAACCAGCTGCTGTTCGAGACTGCGTCTGTTTTCAAATATATCCTGCATTAATTCATAATTAGTTTCAGCACTTTCCAGATTATCCTGAGCCTCTTCATAGGAAGATTTAACACGCGTATATTCTTCTTCTGTTACTCCATTTTCCAGTTCTTCAAAATTGGCTTCTGCACTTTCAAGGCCCGCTTCCGCCTGCTTTTTTTGAATTAAAAGACTTTGATCATCTATTTTTAATAACTGTTCTTCTTTTTTTACTTCATCTCCAATTTCAACCATCATTTCTTTGATAATTCCACCAACTTCAGCAGAGATATTAACCTCTCTCGCTGGAGTTATATTACCTGTTATCGTTTCATCAATACTTAAATCACCTCTGGCTGCTTCAGTAACTTCTACTGTAGCAGCAGAAACAAAAGAACTACTTAGCAATATAATTATTAATACAAAAAAGATTATACTTTTAGTTTTCATCTTCTACCACATCCTCAAAATATTCTCTTAGCTGTCCACTTTCAAAAAGGGTTCTGAATAATTCTATTTCATAATTATATTCTGCCTGCATCAAAGCAATTCTTGCCTGGTTATAAGTAGCCTGAGCATCTATAACTTCAGTATTTGCAGCAACTCCGGATTCATAGCTGTTATTTGCAATTTCAAGATTTTCTTCTGCATTTTCTAAAGACAACTTTTCTAAGTCGATTTTTTCTTTATTTTCTTCTACAGTTAAGAGTACATCTTCAAGCTCAATATCTATATTTTCCAGCATATTCTGCCGGGAATTTTTCAGTTTTTCAAGCTCTTTATCAATCTGTTCTGCTTTTATTTTTCCGGAACCACCATCATAAAGCGGAACTGTCACAGCAGCTGTTAATGACCAGCTTTCATCTTCCAAAAATTCTTCTCCCTCCCAGTTATAAGAACCATTAAGATTTACATTGGGACGGTAATATTCTCCATCCAGCTTCTTATTCAGTTCAGTAATTTTTCTATTTAGTTCCAGCACCAGAAGTTCAGAATTATTCTCAACTGCTAAATCATATAATTTATTTCTCTCCAGAGAAAAGTCAAAATCCGGCTCCAGATCTCTAACTGAATACTGCTGATCACTAACTAGAAGTTGGGCCAGCCTTCTTCTTGCAATTTTCAAATCATTTTCAGCAACAGTGAGTTCTTCTTCTGCCCGCCGCTGCTCAATCTGGCTCTGAAGCAGATCCTGTCTGATTGCTGTACCTGCCTCCAGGTTATTTTCTACAACTCTTAAATGTTCTTTAACAGTTGTTAGTGCCTCTTCTCTAATTTCAACCATTGCTTCAGCCTGAAGTACCCCATAATAGGATTGAATTAAAGAAAAAATCTGTTCCTCTACACTCTTTTCATAC
>JBKHFK010000054.1:0-9275 GCA_046540295.1 Halanaerobium sp. | reverse complement strand
TATATTTGTTCTGATAATCATAAAGGTGGAAACTTGGCAGCTGAGCACTTACTGGCAGCAGGAGCAGAAAAAATTGCTTATATCGGTGGCAGTCTGGAACTTGATTTACTTTCCAATCAGCGCTATCAGGCGTTTAAACAGCGGATAAATGACGCTGGCTTTAAAGTCAAAGATTATCAGTGTCAGTTGAATAGCTTTGATCGGCAGGAATACAGTAAGCTGGCCCGAGAAATTTTTGTGAAAGATAGAGGTGTTGATGGTGTTTTTGCCAGCAGTGACTTAATTGCTGCGGCAGTGATTAAAGAAGCGGCTGCAAGTGGGATCAGGGTACCTGATAATTTACGGGTTATCGGTTATGATGATCTTGAGCTAGGCCGGCTCTACAGGCCTGAGATTACAACTATCAGACAGCCCGTGGCAGAAATTGCTGATAAAACAGTAAAACTTTTAATTAAGGCAATTGCCGGAGAAAAAATCAAGAAGGAAAATATACTGGATGTGGAATTAGTGAAAAGAGAGTCAGCCTGATTAAAAAAAGTTTTTGAGATGTCTAAATTAGAAATTAAAATGTTAAAAGTTAATATTAATTACAAAAGGCAGGGATATTTTTTCCCTGCCTTTTTAAGATTCAGTAAATTAAATTTAAACTATGGTATTTTTGGCAATAATCATTGGTAAATTAGTGTCTCCCTTAAGTGATTTATCTGCGGTTATCTGAACTCCTTTATCCAGGATTACATTTTCAAGATGTGCATTGGCACCGATTTCAGATTTCTGCATGATAATTGAGTTTTTAATTACTGCACCTGGATGAACTTTAACCCCTCTAAACAGCACACTGTTTATAACCTCACCTTTGATTAAACAGCCATTTGCAGCCAGAACATTTCTGGCATCAACTCCATTTTTGTAGGCTGTTGGAGCCTCATCTTTCGGTTTGGTATAAATTGGACCATTTTTTAAGAACAGATCCTGCCAGACATTTGGCTTTAATAGTTCAAGATTACTTTTGTAATAACCATTGATTGAATTAATAACAGAGGCATAGGAACGGAAAGGATATCCATAAACCTTTAAATTGTCCAGATTTCCAATAATCGCGTTTTTAACAAAATCCCATTCTCCTTTAGAAATACATTCGTCAATGATATCTAAGAGCAGTTCTTTTTTCATTATATAACGCTGCAGAGAAATCTTTTTATAAAAATTCTTTTTGGGATCGACTTTCATATCTATAATCCGATCATTATCATCTGTGTTGACTACTGTATAGGTTGTATCACGGCGGAAAACATCAAGCTCACGGTAAATAATTGTTATATCATTATCATTTTCTACATGATATTTAAAAGCATCCCGATAGTCAATATTAGCAACTACATTTGGACTGCCGATAATTACATAGTCCTGATTACTGCGTTTAATATAATCAATATTGCTGGCAAAGTTCTGCAGATCACCCTTATAGGCTCGATTTGCCTGATAGATATGGGCCGGTGGAAGAATAAATAGACCATTGCGTTTGCGGTCTAAGTCCCAGGCCTTACCAAAACCAATATGATCCATCAGGGAGCGATATTTAGTCTGCAAAAGCAGTCCAACATTGGTTATTCCTGAGTTAACCAGATTAGAAAGGGGAAAATCAATCAATCTGTAACGGGCTCCAAAGGGAACAGAAGCTAGAGAACGGTGTTCGGTTAATTTATCCATAAATGATTCATCAAGAGCATTGTTGATAATAGCCATTACATTATTCATATTTGCTCCGCCTTTTTTATAAATCGGTGTCATCATCATTTATCCCACCACCATTCCTGCTTTTATATTTGAAGCTTCCGGAATGACTTCATCATCACCGACAACAGTAATTTTTAGTTCATCACTGGCTTCATTTTCTTTTTCAAGTCCTATTTTTGCATCCTGTTCTATAATTACATTTCTGCCGATAATTGAATCCTTAATTTCAGCTCCACTGCCGACTCTTGTATTGGGCAGGACAACTGAATTTTCAACAACAGCATTTTTGGCTACCTTAACTCCGTAAAAGAGAACTGAATTTTTGACTGTTCCCATAATCTGAGTTCCTTTGTTGATCATTGAATTATCGACAACAGCATCTTCAGAAAGATACTGGGGTGGACGGTTGGGGTTAACACTGTAAATTATCCAGTTTCTGTCCTGCAGATCAAGCACCGGTTTATCCCCTAAAAGATCCATATGGGCCTGCCAGTAACTTTCAATTGTTCCTACATCCTTCCAGTAATCCTTAAAAGTGTAGGCATAAAAGTTGAGCTGATCAGCCATCATCTTAGGAATAATATCATGACCGAAATCACCGGCTGAACCCTCATTTTCTTCAGCTTCGTCAATTAAGTATTTCCGCAAATACTCCCAGTTAAAAATATAGATTCCCATTGAAGCCAGATTGTTTTTAGCATTTTCTGGTTTTTCCTGAAATTCTATTATTTTCTGATCCTGATTGGTGTTCATAATGCCGAAGCGGTGAGTTTCTTCCCAGGGTACTTCCAGCACTCCAATTGTAATATCAGCATTTTTAGTTTTATGATAATTTAACATTTCTGCATAATCCATTTTGTAGATATGATCCCCGGATAAAACAAGCACATATTCTGGATCATGAATATCTATAAACTCTATATTCTGATAAATTGCATCTGCAGTCCCTTTGTACCAGGAACCTCCACCTTCTTTAACATAGGGAGGAAGTACTGTGACTCCACCATTATGCCGGTCTAAGTCCCAGGAGCTGCCGCTGCCAATATAGCTGTTTAAAACCAGTGGTTTATACTGAGTTAAAACTCCAACAGTAGTAATTCCCGAATTAGTACAGTTGCTTAGAGGAAAGTCAATCAATCTATATTCGGCACCAAAAGGAACAGCAGGTTTGGCAATATTTTTAGTTAATACTCCCAGTCTTGTTCCCTTGCCGCCGGCGAGCAGCATGGCCACCATTTCTTCTTTTGGCATATTTATTACCTCCTTTGAAAATTGAAATTAAACTATCAGTTCTTTGCTTTCTCTTTAGTTTTTTTCTCCTCAGCTTTTTCCTCTTTTTTTGTCATTTTTTTATATTTAAGATAGATTCCGGCCAGAGGTGGCAGATTAATACTGATTGAGTGATCAAAACCGTGAAAAGGAATTTCTTCAGTTTTGACTCTGGCGGCAGTTTCGTAATCTGAGCCTCCAAAAACTTTTTGATCACTATTTAAAAGCAGTTCATATTCTCCCGGTCCGGGTACACCAATACGATAATCATCTCTGGGGATAGGAGTAAAGTTTAAAATGACTACCAGCTGTTGAGCAGCTTTTTCAGATTTTCTGATAAAACTGATCACACTCTGCTCATAATCATCTGCTTCAATCCAGCTAAAACCATCGTGTTCATGGTCTAATTCCCAGAGTGACTTTTCTTTACGATAGACCTGATTTAATTCCTGCATAAAATCCTGAGTTAATTGATGATTTTCATAGTCAAGTAAAAGCCAGTCCAATTCCTGTTTATAATTCCATTCAATAAACTGTCCAAATTCTCCGCCCATAAAAACAAGTTTTTTGCCGGGATGGGCATACATATAAGTAAAAAGCAGTCTCAAATTGGCAAATTTCTGCCAGTAGTCACCGGGCATCTTATCCAGCAGTGACTTTTTACCGTGTACAACTTCATCATGAGAGAGCGGAAGCACATAATTTTCGCTCTGACTGTACATACTGGAAAAAGTTAATTTATTGTGTTCCCATTTTCTATAAACAGGGTCGTGTTCCATATAATCAAGAGTATCATTCATCCAGCCCATATTCCACTTAAAATTAAATCCAAGTCCACCTTCATCTACAGGGGCTGTTACCAGCGGCCAGGCACTTGATTCTTCAGCTACCATTAAAATACCGGGATAGCGCTCAAACATTTCACTATTTAACTCTTTGATAAATTCGATGGCCTCTAAGTTTTCAAAACCACCATATTCATTGGCCGCCCACTGTCCGTTTTCTTTTTCATAATTTAAGTAAAGCATATTGCTTACTGCATCAACCCTTAAACCATCTATATGAAATTTATCCAGCCAGTAGTTGGCACTGGAAATTAGAAAGCTCCAGATTTCATTCTGGGCAAAATCAAAATTTAGTGTATCCCACTGGATATTTTCTGCCCGCCTGGGATCAGAACTTTCGAAAAGGTGAGAGCCGTCAAATAATCTCAGGCCGTGGTCATCCTTACAGAAGTGACTTGGTACCCAGTCCATAATTATACCGATATCATTCTGATGCAGTTGATCCACAAAATACATAAAATCTTCGGGAGTTCCATAGCGAGATGTCAGGGCAAAATAACCTGTTGTCTGATAGCCCCAGGAGCCGGGAAAAGGATACTCAGTTAAAGGCATCAGTTCGACATGGGTAAAACCCATTTTATTAATATAGGGAACCAGTTCATCTGCAATCTCTCTATAATTCATTAATTCTCCGTCATCCTGTTTCCAGGAACCTAAATGCATTTCATAGATGCTTAGAGGCTCTTTGAGATGATTGGATTTTTTTCGTTTTTTAAGCCATTTTTTATCATGCCAGCTGTAATCTTCGACTTCATAGATCTGAGAGGCTGTTTTAGGAGGTGCTTCCTGTCTTTTAGCATAGGGGTCTGTTTTAACTCTGATTACTCCTCTGTAACCTCTGATCCAGTATTTATAATACATTTTATTTTCCGCGCCTTTGACAAAGGTAGTCCAGATTCCTGAGTCTTTGATCTTCTGCATGGGATTTTTATGTTTGTTCCAGTCATTAAAATCACCAATTACACTAATTTCTTCTGCATTTGGTGCCCAGACTGAAAAGCGAACCCCTTTTTCACCCTTTTCTTCAGTAATATGTGCACCTAAAAAATCATAACTTTCATAATGTCTACCCTGATGAAAGAGATATCTGTCATAATTACCGGGATAATTTTTTTTTGGCATTAAATTCCCTCCTTGAAATCTTAATAAAATTTATTTTAAATTTATTATAAATCAGCTGTTGTATTGTATTTATTCTCTATTTATTTAAATTTTCCTTTAATTAATCAGCTGATACCTGTCAAATTATTACTATTTTCTAAAAAATCGATTTAGTTGACATTATTCTTGACTTTTATTAAACTAAGGTTAGAGATTAAAATTTAGTTTATTTTGTAAATTAGCAGACAGTAGATAGAATAGAGCGTATAAAAACAGGAGGTGGCTCCATGAAAAAAGAAAAAAAGAAAATTTTATTTGTTGCTTCAGAAGCGGACCCATTTATTAAAACAGGAGGTCTGGCTGATGTTGCCGGTTCCCTACCACAGGCATTGAGGGATGAAGGTCATGATGTTCGGCTGGTGATTCCACAGTACAGACAGATTTCCAAAAAGTATAAAGACAGAATGGAATCAGTCTGTCATTTTAGAACTAAGCTGGCCTGGAGAGATACATATTTAGGTGTCAACAGACTGGAAGAAGATGGAGTTCCAGTATATTTTATTGATAATAAATATTATTTTGATCGAGATTCACTATATGAAAATGACGATAAGCACGAGCAGTTTGCATTTTTCTCCCAGGCGGTACTGGATATGCTGCCGGTAATCGGTTTTAAGCCGGATATTATTCATGCTAATGACTGGCAGACAGGTCCTTTACCTCTGCTATTTGCTGACCGTTATCGACAGCAGAGTTATTATCAGGATATAAAAACTGTATTTACAATCCACAACTTAAAGTATCAGGGACAGTTTGCAGGTCATTCAGCCGGCGATGTTTTGGGTGTAGCACCACATCACTGGGAAAGTGGGAATATCAGGCATAATGGTCTGCTTAATTATATGAAATCAGGAATTATGTATGCTGACCATATAACAACAGTGAGCGAAAGCTATGCCAATGAAATACAGACTTCATACTTTGGTGAAGGGCTGGACTATGCTTTAAGAATGCGCGGTGATGATTTAAGTGGTATTCTCAATGGTATCAGCTACGAAAAATTTGATCCGGAAACAAATAAAAATCTGGCGGTTCGTTTTTCAAAAGGAGAAATTGACAAAAAATTAGCCAATAAGGTCCATATTCAGCAGAAACTTGGTCTGGAAGTTAATGGAGATAAACCTTTAATTGGTTTTATTTCGAGAATGGTTGAGCAAAAAGGGCTGGATCTTATAAAAACTGTACTTGATGAAATAATGGCAACCGGGGCCCAGTTTTTAATTCTCGGTACAGGTCAGAGAGAATACGAAGAATTTTTTAAGGCCAAACAGCACGAATATCCGGATAATCTTTCGGTAAATATTAAATATGATGCTCAACTGGCAGATCAGATCTATGCAGGCTGTGATATGTTCTTAATGCCTTCCCGGTTTGAGCCCTGTGGTTTAAGTCAGCTGATTAGTTTTCGCTATGGAACGATTCCGATTGTCAGAGAGACCGGCGGCTTAAATGATACAGTGGTTGCCTATAATGAAGAAACTGGTGAGGGAACAGGATTTAGTTTTGCTAATTATAATGCTCATGATATGCTGCATACAATTGAGCGGGCTGTTTCTTATTATGATAAAAAAGGTGTCTGGAATAAACTGGTCAATAGAGTAATGAATCTGGATTACAGCTGGCATAATTCGGCTAAAAAATATTCCAAACTCTATGCTGAATTAACCGGAGCTGAAGAACAGAAATTTCTGGAAAAAGGTGAGGAGTCAGCGGTGCAGATCAAAGTCTATCAGCCTGAAAGCGCTGAGGGTGCTGAAGTTAAATCTGCAGACAAAAAAACTGAGCCAGCTGCAGAAAAGAGGGAACGAAAAAAGAAAATTAATCTTAATCAGGCTTCAGCTGCAGAATTAGCAGAACTTCCGGGTATAGGTAATGCCTATGCGGAAAGAATAGTTTCTTACAGAAAAGAAAATGGGAATTTTAAAAAGAAGTCTGAAATAACCAAAGTTAAAGGAATTGGAAAGAAAAAATATCAAAAAATCTCAAATTTGCTGTCTGTTTAAGCAGTCAGTAGAGATAATGAAAATTGAGGCCGTCTTAACTGACGGTCTTTTTTTGCTGGCAATTGATAAAAATATCACAACAAATTAGAAAATTTTATTTTTGTTTGCTTAAAGCTTTTAGATTAAATATAATAGATATAGGGTAAACTTAGATTTTATTAAAATATATTTTTAAAAGCTGGAGGTTAAAAAATGAAAATTGCACTTGTTTCTATCCTGTCTGAAATTCATGATCAGGATAGAATTAATGAAACTTTAAAGGAAAAGTATCAGATTTTAGCTGAAAATTTTGAGCTGGAAGAGATTACAGCTGACGAAATTCCCTATACTGATTTCAGTCAATATGATCTGACAGTTAACTTTATTAAATCCGGTGGTTCGGAGAGTATTTTTGCTGAAAATGTGGAGTATCTGCCGCAGCCTGCTTATTTGCTGGCAACTGAACTCCACAACTCTCTGCCTGCTTCTTTAGAAATTTTGAGCTTTTTAAATGCGGAAGGTTTGAATGGGCAAATTTTACATGGAGAAATGGAGGAACTGGTGGCTGAAATTGAAGAACTGGCAGCTTATAAAAAAGTAAGAGACAGTATTGCTGAAGCCAGGCTTGGGATTATTGGCCAGCCCTCAGACTGGCTGATCGGCAGTCAGGTTGATTATGAACATGCCGCTCATCACTGGGGAACTGAATTTGTTGAGCTTGAACTGGAGGAGATCTATCAGGCTCTGGAAGGTGTTGACCCTGCTAAGGCGAAGAGGATTGCAGCTGATTTTCTGGATAATGCTGCCGAAATTGTTGAAAGTAATGAAGCTGATCTGGTTGAGGCATCTAAAATCTATCTGGCCTTAAAAGAGGTAATTTCTGCTAATGATTTGGATGCCCTGACTATTCGCTGTTTTGATATTGTAATGAAGCTAAATACCACCGGCTGTCTGGCCCTGTCCCTTTTAAATAATGAAGGGCTGGTTGCTGGCTGTGAGGGAGATGTGCCGGCTGCCTTTACTATGTTTTTAACCCATCAACTGACCGGAGAGATGCCTTTTATGGCCAATCCGGCTGCAATTGATAAAAATAAGGATGAGATTTTATTTGCTCACTGTACTGTAGCTACTAATATCAGCAGAGATTATATTATCCGTTCCCATTTTGAAACCGGGATAGGAGTTGGTATTCAGGGAATTCTGCCCGAAGGGCCGGTAACAGTCTTTAAAATAGGTGGAGCCGGACTGGAACAGTATTTTGTGGCAGAAGGTGAGATTATAGAAAATATGGATTCTCCCAATGCCTGCAGAACTCAGCTTAAAATATCTTTACCCCAGAGTTCAGATTATTTCTTAAATGATGCTATTGGTAATCACCATCTGATTATCCCGGGTTATCATGCAGATAAAATCAATGAATTTCTGGGTATGAAATAAAATTAAATTTACAGGAGGAATATAATGTCAAAATTATTAGAAATTAAAAATCTTCATCTTAAAATTGAAGATGCTGAAATTTTAAAGGGAATGGAATTTTCTCTAGAAAAAGGAGAAGTATTTGCTTTAATTGGGCCCAATGGCTGTGGAAAGTCAACCTTAGCCTATACTTTGATGGGAATTAATAATTACCATCCCCAGCAGGGAGAGATGATTTTTAAAGGTGAAAAAATCAATGATCTGGCAATTAATGAGAGAGCCAAAAAAGGAATTACCCTGGCCTGGCAGGAGCCGGCCCGCTATCAGGGGGTAACTGTTAGAGAATTTCTGTCACTGGGACTTAAGCATAAAAATGAAGAAGTTACTGAAGAAAAACTAAGAGATGCTTTAAATAAGGTAGCAATAAATCCAGTTCAGTATTTGGACCGTTTTGTGGATAAAAGATTGAGCGGTGGAGAAAGAAAAAGAATTGAGCTTGCTTCCTTAATCTTAATGCATCCAGAACTTATTATTTTAGATGAGCCTGATTCCGGGGTGGATGTTGTTGCTCTCAATAATATTGCTGATATGATCAACTATTTTAAAGACTCAGGCAGCGGAATTTTATTAATTACTCACTCGGAAGAAATGCTGGAATATGCTGATAAGGCTGCCCTAATCTGTGGAGGAGAAATTATCCGTTATGGTAACCCAGCAGATATTAGTGAATATTTTAAATCTTTCTGTGGACCATGTGTTAAGGAAGAAGAATGTGAAACGGAGGTGGCCAGTTAATGAATGATTATAAAATGATGGTCGATGCCTATAAAGATGCCGGTGGAGATGATATTTTTTCTGACAGTGA
>JBKHFK010000053.1:0-9322 GCA_046540295.1 Halanaerobium sp. | reverse complement strand
AGCCTGATAGTAAAATGGTTATGTCTCAGGAAAATAGTTATTTAATTAACTCCATGTTAAAAAGTGTTGTTGAAAATGGAACCGGACGCAGGGCTCAAATGGATCGTGAGGTCGCAGGTAAAACAGGTACAACAAATGATTATACAGATGCCTGGTTTGTAGGTTACACTTCTCAAATAGCAACCAGTGTCTGGATTGGTGAAGATACCAGACGCTCTATGGAATATGATGTTAAAACTGTTGGGAGTGGAGAAGCAGCTCAAATCTGGGGTGACTATATGAGAGAGGCGGTTAAAGATATGCCTTCCATTGATTTTCAGAAGCCTGAAAATGTGATAGAGGTTGATGTAGATCCTTATACAGGACTTTTAGCCAATGATGATTCACCCAGAATTGATAAGCTGCCCTATATAGAAGGAACAGAACCAACTGAAAAAGAAAGTCTCCATGGTTCTGTCGAAACAGTTAATGTAGATAAAGAAAGTGAACTGCTGGCAACTGAAAATTGTCCCTCTGATCAGGTAGAGGAAAGAGATTATATCTCTGATTCTGGTATCAGAATTGGACCAACCCAAAAAACATTTAAAGAAGAAAACTCCAATAAAAATTCTGAAGATCTGGTTAAAGGTACCTACACTATTGAACCAGGAGAGCCGGTTCAGAAAATAGATCATGAGTACGGTATACCAAAAGTACAGAGAAATGGTGATCCTCGTTATGAAACTAAACCTAAGCGAATCTGTGACCTGCATCCAGCATCTGAACCCCTGGATGAAGATCAGGATCTGGACTCTGATTCAGAAGAAGAAGAGGAAGAAGACTCTGAGAGTCCAATCAAGCGACTCTTCGATATTTTTGGCAATGACGACTAATGACTAAGGTTATAAAATAAAATTTGCTGTTTAAATATAAGTAAATTAAATCAGTAAAGGGATTTCTCCAGTTTTTAGAGGAGAAATCCCTTTTTGTGTTCATCTTTAAATTTAATTTATAAGCAGAAATAAATAATCATTTAATCTTAACAATTGTTACTCCCATTCCACCTTCTTTTTGTCGCCCCAGCCGGTAATCCTTGACATGAGAGCTTTGTTCCAATACTTCCTCTACTGCCTCTCTTAAAGCACCGGTTCCTTTGCCGTGCACAATCTCAACTTCATTTAATCCGGCCAGAAAAGCATCATCCAGGTATTTATCAACTTTATACTGAGCCGCCTCATATCTCTCCCCTCTTAAATCAAGTTTTGGAGATACATGCTGAGATTTTTGAACTCTGTAATTTTTAAGCTGTTTTTCTTCATTATCATCCGGAATCTCAACCCTTACCAGATCAGCCAGGGAAGCAGTAACCTGCATGATACCAGCCTGAATCTGAGCTTCCTTTTTATCCCGATCGATGGTAGTAATTTGACCCTTCCGACCGATACTGCGAACTCTTACCTGATCACCGACCTCGAATTCATCAGCAGAAACTTTCTCTTTTTCTTTTTCATTTTCTGCTTCAAGAATCTGGCTCAATTCTTTTAAATCCTGATTGGCAGAAGTTTGAGCCCGATCAACTTCAGAACGCTGAGTATAATCTTTTTGTTTTAAGCTAGAAATTATTCTTCTGGCCTCTTTTTTTGTCTCTTCTACAATTGTTTCAGCCTCTTCCCGGGCAGCCTTCATTTCTTTTTCATGTTTCTGCTGCTGTTCTTCGATCAGCTTTTCATATTTTTCTTTCAGTTCTTTTTCGTGATTCCGGTATTCTTCCATTTCCTGTCTTAATTTTTGATAGCGATTTCGCTCCTGATTTAATTCATTAATAATATCTTCAACTTTGATTTCTTCTTCACTCAACAGTGTTCTGGCCCGATCAATTATCTCCTCCGGAATTCCTAATCTGAGGGCAATTTCAAAGGCATTCGATCCACCGGGAACTCCCATAATTAATTTATAGGTTGGTTTTAAAGTTTCGATATCAAATTCAACCGAAGCATTTTCCACCCTATCTGTTGTGTAGGCATAGCTTTTTAGCTGACTGTAATGAGTTGTAGCAATTGTAGTTGCATTTTTCTGCTGTAATTTCTCCAGAATAGAAATACCTAAAGCTGCTCCTTCTTCAGGATCTGTTCCGACTCCCAACTCATCCATTAATACCAGGGTAGAATCATCCGATTCTGCCAGAAATTCTCTGATCCGATGCATATGGGAGGAAAATGTACTCAGGCTCTGTTCAATACTCTGCTCATCACCAATATCAGCAAATATTTTTTTGAAAACAGCCACAGTTGAATTGGCTGCAGCCGGTATATGCAGACCACTCTGAGTCATTAAGGTTAAAAGACCAACAGTTTTTAAAGCAACTGTTTTACCACCGGTATTGGGGCCTGTGATTACCAGAGTAGCAATATCATCCCCCAGTTTAAGATCAATTGGGACCGGGTCTTCTTTTAAAAGTGGATGTCGGGCCTGATTTAACTCAATTACCCCTTTTTCGTTAATCTCAGGAGCATTACACTCATAGTCAAGACTAAATTTAGCTGCTGCTGAAATACTGTCCAGACGGCTGATAATCATTAAGTCTCTTTTTATAATTTCTTCATCCTGAGCTATTTTGGAACTGAGCATCTGCAGAATACGCTGAATTTCAGCACTTTCTTTGGCTCTAACCTCCCGCAGTTGATTATTCAGGCGGACAACTGCCATCGGCTCCATAAATAAAGTTAAGCCGCTGGCTGACTGACCGTGAACAATACCATCAAAATTATTGCGCTGCTCCTGTTTAACCGGTACTACATAGCGGTTTTCTCTTCTGGTTACTATATTTTCCTGCAGCATATCCTGATAGTGCTTGCTTTTGATAATTGAATCCAGTTTATCTCGAATTGAATTTTCAATCGAATCTATCTTTGAGCGCAGAGATCTTAACTTTGCACTGGCATCATCTGCAACCTCTCCGTATTCATTAATACAGCGGTCAATTTCTCGAGCCAGAGCAGGTCTGCTCTGTAAATCTGAACAGAGATCATAAATTAGCTGGTATTCCCTCTCTATAATTCTTGGATCCAGATCAGACTTAATACTCTCTAAATAGCGATTAAGCTCAGAAACTCCCCGCAGCGTACTTCTCACCCTGCTGATAGCATCTGTGGAAAGCACAGAGCCTTTAGCTGCCTTTTTTAAATCCCCTCTGAGGTCACGAACCCCGCCAAAAGGAGGTGTGGAAAACTCAGAAATCATTGATTTTAAGGCTGTCACTTCAGCCAGTCTCTCTCTAATATAGCTGCTGTTATTTGCCGGCTCTAAATTTTTTATAATTTCTTTACCGATTTTTGTTGCTGCCTTATCAGCAGTCATCTTAATTATTTTTTTGTATTCCAGTACTTCCAGACTGTGTTCTTTCAACTTAAATACCTCCGGAATCTAATTTTATTACCTATTTAATTACCAATGTAGCCATAGTTTTTTAAAGTTAAGCTCAACTACCCTTTTTTATTTTAAAAAACTCACTTAACTCCTCAGCCGAAAGGGTATTGATCACATCTTCTTTTTCCAGCCAGCCGCGGCGGGCGGTTGCTACACCAAGTTCCATATCACTGTACTCCCGATAATGATGGGCATCAGTATTAATTGAGATTTTTCCGCCTGCCTGTTTAACTTTGCGCGCCCATTCTGCATCCAGATCCAGCCTCTGAGGTGAGGCATTGATCTCCAGGGCCGTATTAGCTGCTGCAGCTGCTTTAATCACTTTTTCCAGATCAACTGCATAAGCCTCTCTGCCGGCAAGCATCCTTCCTCTTGGGTGGCCGATTAAATTAACATGGGGATTTTTTACAGCTTTAATAATCCGCTCTGTCATTTCTGCTTTTTCCAGATTAAAGTGACTGTGCACAGAAGCTATTACAAAATCAAGCTGATCTAATAGCTCATCTTCAAAATCAAGTTCACCATTTTTAAGAATGTCAACTTCAACACCTTTAAAGATTCTGAAATCACTTATTTCCTGATTCAGTTGATCAATTTCCTGCAGCTGTTCTTTGAGCTCTGCAGTTGACATCCCGCTGGCTACAGTCAGTGACCGGGAATGGTCAGTTACAGCAATATACTGATAACCCCGTTTTTTTGCTGCTTCTGCCATTTCCTTAATTGTAAAAGCACCATCACTGTAGCGGGAATGAAGGTGGAGATCACCTTTAATATCCTGCAGTTGAATACTCTGCGGCAGTTCTCCTTTCTGGGCAGCCTCAATTTCTCCCTGATCCTCTCTCAGTTCAGGAATAATATAATCCAGTCCCAGAATTTTAAAAATATCTGCCTCTGATTCAATTTTTTCTTTACTACCGTCATCTCTAAAAAGTCCGTATTCACTCAATTTTAAATTGTGGTCTTTTGCCAGCTGCCTCATCCGCACATTGTGAGCCTGAGAACCGGTAAAATAATGGAGTGCAGATGGAAATTCCTCTCTGCTGACAAGTCTAAAGTCGGTCTGTACACCCTGATCAGTTCTGATGCTGACTTTGGTATCTCCTGCACCAATAACCTCAGCAGTAAAATTTAAATTTTTAAGCTTTTTTGAAAGCCTTTCTGGTTCAGCTGTTGCAATCAGAATATCGAGATCACCTGTCAACTCTTTTGCCCTGCGGCTGCTGCCGCAGATTTCTATTTCATCAAAAAGTTCAGGCTCAATTTCAGCTTTAATTGTTTCTATTATTTTTCTGGCTGTTTTTAAGGCCCTGGCCAGTATAATTTTATCAACATATTTTTCATGATTTTTTAAAGCCTTTAGCAATTTTTCTTCTGACTTTTTTCCAAAACCCTTTAATTTTTGTATTTGTCCCTCTTTTAAAGCCTGCTCAAGGCTGATTAAGTCTTCAATCTCCAGTTCATAATAAAAGCGGTGAGCAGTTTTTGGTCCCAGCCCCTGAATATCTGTCATCTCTATCACACCAGGTGGGAGTTCGGCTTTAATTGCCTCCATTTCTTCGATTATTCCATCCTGAAGCAGTTCTTTTATTGACTCTGCAATCCCACTGCCGATACCCTTGATATCTTTTAATTTATCTTCTGCTGCCAGTTCAGAAATAGCAGCTGTATAATTTTCAATTTTACGGGCTGCATTGGTATAGGCCCTGATTTTAAAATCATTTTCGCCTTTGATCGCCATTAAATCAGCAAACTCTGCCAGAATTTTCGCAATTTCTTTGTTGTTCATTTCCTGCATCAGAACACCTCTTTCTTTTAATATAAAATTTAAGCTAAGATGTCAAAAGGCCATGAAAATTTCATGGCCGAAAAATTTCTTCAATCTTTGATTGGATTAAGGGTGATGCTTCAATAATTCTTGTTGCCAGAAATGATTCTTCCAGTACATCATTAATTTTTTGATAGGGAATCTGGGCCAGAATTAAAATCAATAAATAAACAATTATACCAGCTTTTACCAGACCCAATAAAAATCCAGCTGCTCGATCAACCGGCTGTAAAAAAATAGCATCCACAATTTTTTTGAGAGTAATCCCCAGAACATGAATTACTATATTAACAACAATGAAAATCACTGTAAAAGATATAAACTGCAGCAGTGAAGTTGAAAGGTCAAGATAGGGTTCTAAAAATCCAGTAAAATACTCATACTGCCTGACTGCAACAAATAAAGCAGCCAGCAGTCCGAGTATTGTGCTTGTCTGATCAATAAACCCTCTCTTAAAACCATTATAAGCAAAAAAGAGTAGAATTACTAAGATTATGATATCGAGGAAGTTAATGATATCCAATTATTCTACCTCCTCGAGTAGAGTATTTAATTCCTCATTCTCCTGCCTCAGTTTTTTTAATTCCTGATGCAAACTCTGATTTGCTTCTTTAAGCCTTTCTTTTTCTTTACTTAAATCAATACACTGGCTGCGGAGTTTGAAATATTCATCGGCCAGATTGATCATTGTCAGATGAGATAAACGCCTAAAGGGTAATTTAGGATAGGCATTTTTAATCTCGCGACCGGTTTTTTCTACATGATCAGCCAGCTTATTAATATACTCTTCGCTGAATTCCCCGGTGACAGTAAACTGATCTCCCAGAATATTTAATTTGAATTTTTTCTTATCTTGATTTTTTTCCTCAATCATTAGCAACATCTCCAGCTTTAGTAGTCTACTTTATTATATTCATTACAAAAGACAAAATTCCTGCCTGAAATCTTAATTTCCTCTAATTTCTGCAGAATATTCTTCTTTGAGATGATTTACTATCTGATTAAAACGCTGATTAACCTCCTGATCGGTTAATGTTCTATCTTCTGACTGGAATTTAAGTTCAAAGGCAGCACTCTTATAACCATCTTTTATCTGATCTCCCTGATAAATATCAAAGAGTTCAACTGCTTTAAGTATTTCTCCACCCTGAGCTTTAATTGCCTGGTGAATATCACCAACTGCAATTTCTTCTGCCATTACTATTGCCAGATCTCTTGCCAGTACCGGGTACTTAACTAACTTTTGGTAGTTATAGCTTTTGTCTGCAGTAATTTCAAATAAGAAGTCCAGATCCAGTTCAAAAATTGTTGCTCCAGCCGGTAAATTATTCTGAGCGGCAAGTTCAGGATGGATTTCTCCGATAAAGCCAAAAGTCTGAGTCTGGTCATATTTAATCTCAGCTCTGCGCCCTGGATGCAGAAAATCGCGGTTATCATTATCTGGAATAAAGCTTACTTTTTCCAGCTGAATCCTGTCAAACAGCATTTCCAGTACACCTTTTAGTTCAAAGAAATTGGGTGCACCCTGCTGCCAGAGGTCAGTACTGTGACCGAAGATTCCGCCGCCAAGCAGATTTAACTCCTGAGGTCTATTATTACCGCCTTTATTTCTAAAAACTGTTCCAGTTTCAAAAACAGCCATCTCAGATCCCTGACGGCGCGCATTTGATGATAAAACATCTACTATTCCCGGAATCAGAGTGGTTCTCAAAATACCAAAGGCTTCACTGAGTGGATTTTTAATACTCACAAATTTAGCATAATCCTCAAACTGAGTTAAATTTAAATCCTGGTAACTTTTTTTATCCTGCAGACTGTAGGTAATAACCTCATCCAGTCCTCCTGCCTGCAGCAGTTCTTTAACTCTCTCTTCAAATTTCTGCTGAGGAGTTCTTTTTCCCCGCTGTTTGGAAATTGGTCTGGTAGAAGGAATCTGATTATAACCGTAAACACGGGC
The DNA here is from genome assembly GCA_046540295.1 of Halanaerobium sp. Taxonomy (GTDB): domain Bacteria; phylum Bacillota; class Halanaerobiia; order Halanaerobiales; family Halanaerobiaceae; genus Halanaerobium. The sequence continues at coordinate 2,135 of JBKHFK010000053.1, read as the reverse complement.
TATTTCTTCTACTAAATCAGCATCCTGCTCTACATCAGTTCTGTAAGAAGGAACTGTAACTTCAAATTCTGTTTTAGTGCCAGCAGTTTTAAGCTCAAAACCCAGACGCTCCAGGCTTTCTTTTACTTCTGCTGCTTTAAGCTCAATTCCTAAAAGCTGATTGACCCGTTCTGTGGCGAGAGTAATTACTGCCGGTTCATATTTTAGAGGATAATTATCAATTACACCCGGAACTACCTCTGCCCCATCACATTTAGCCAGCATCTGACAGGCACGATTATTGGCTTCTACTGCTTTTTCAATATCCACCCCTCTTTCAAAACGGTGGGAGGAATCGGAATGCATTCCCAGTTTTTTGGCGGTTTTACGGATACTGACCGGATTAAAATAGGCAGATTCAATTAAAACATCTGTAGTTTCATCTGTTACCTCAGTATTGGCACCACCCATCACTCCACCGACAGCTACTGCCTTTTCTGGATCAGAAATTACAAGCATCTCATCATCCAATACTCTTTCTTCCTCATCCAGAGTCAGCATCTTTTCTTCGGCTTCTGCCCGGCGGACAATAATCTTTCCGTCTTTAATTTTATTAAAATCAAAGGTATGCAGCGGCTGATTGTACTCCATCAGCACAAAGTTAGAAATATCGACTACATTATTGATCGGCCTGATTCCAGCTGCCTTTAAGCGGCGCTGAATCCACTCCGGTGATTCTTTAACCGTCACATTTTTAACCAGCCGGGCTGTATAGCGGGGACACAGATCAGGAGCATCTATTTCCACCTCAACATAATCACTAATATCTCCTAAATCCTCTGCTTCCTCGAAAGAAATTGGCGGAGTATTTAAAGTTTTTTCCTGTGCATATAAAGATTTTATTTCTCGAGCCACTCCAATCATTCCCAGGCAGCGGGCATAATTTGGAGTTAAATCAAGCTTAAATACATAATCATCCAGCCTTTTATATTTAAGAAAACTTTTTCCTAAAGGTGCATCAGCAGCTAAAACCATAATACCGGCTGCTCTTTCTTCCTGCAGTCCCAGCTCATCTTTAGAACAGATCATTCCCTGAGAAAGCTCTCCCCTGAGCTCTACCTCTTCAATCTCCATTCCATTGGGAAGAGTTGTTCCCACAGCTGCAAAGGGAACCTTCTGCCCGACTTCAACATTGGGAGCACCTGTAACAACCGGGATTGCTTCTTTATCTGACCCGGTATTTACCATACAGATTACAAGTTTATCTGCATCCGGATGTTCTTTGATCTCTTCAATTTGTGCAATAACAATATCTTCTAAACCTTCTCCTAAGTATTCCACACCTTCAACTTCCAGACCGGCCATTGTCAGCTTTTCCGAAAGATCTTCAGGTGTAAAATTTATATCAATATATTTTTTTAACCAGTTATATGATATCTGCAAATTTATCATCCTTTCTGTTTATCAGTTTCTAATTTATATTAAAAGTCACCAGTTTATATTTTCGATGCTTAATTAATTTAAATCAGTTATTATAAAAAATTTATTACACTTTTTTAAAACTGATGTAAAAAGCGCCTGTCGTTTTCATAAAGCACTCTGATATCATCAATTCCATATTTTAACAGGGCAAGGCGGTCCAGTCCCACGCCAAAAGCAAAGCCACTGTAGACATCACTGTCATAACCTGACATTTCGAGTACATTGGGGTGAACCATTCCTGCACCCATAATCTCCAGCCAGCCTGTTCTGGAACATAAAGGACAGCCTTCTCCACCACAGACAATACAGGAAACATCTACCTCAGCACTTGGTTCAGTAAAGGGGAAATAGCTGGGGCGAAAACGAACATCACGATCCTTACCAAATAATGCCTCCACAATCAATTCGATAGTTCCCTTTAAATCACTAAAAGAAATATCCTTATCAATTACCAGCCCCTCGGTCTGATGAAAAATCGGGGAATGGGATGCATCAAGCTCATCAGAACGGTATACTCTTCCGGGAGCAATAATTCTGACCGGCGGCTCCTCAGCTTCCATGGTTCTGACCTGAACCGGGGAAGTATGAGTTCTCAGTAGATAGTGATCATCAATGTACAGGGTATCCTGCAGGTCACGGGCCGGATGGTGGGCGGGAATATTTAAGGCTTCAAA
>JBKHFK010000052.1:0-9519 GCA_046540295.1 Halanaerobium sp. | reverse complement strand
TGATAAAAGAGGGAGTAAATGTTGTGATTAATGGAAGAAATCAGCAGAAATTAGATCAAGCGTTAAAAGAACTAAATGATCTGCAGGGTGGAAAAGTGCTTTCCTGTCCGGGGGATATAACTAAAAACGAAGATATTAAAAAAATTGTTAAAACAGCGGTTGATAACTTTGGCAGAATTGATCATCTGGTTACTTCTGCCGGTGGGCCACCTGCTAAAACTTTTCTGGAGACTACAGAAGCTGACTGGTACAATTCTTATGATCTATTGGTAATGAGTGTTGTCAGGCTGGTTAAAGAATCTTATAAATATTTAAAGGCAGATGGGGGAGGTACAATAGTTAATATTACCTCAATCAGCGTAAAAGAAGCGATTGACAATCTGGTGCTTTCCAATTCAGTTAGGATGATGGTCATTGGCTTAATGAAAACCCTTTCTAAAGAACTGGCTCCAGAAATTAGAGCCAATGCAGTCTTACCCGGATCACATGAAACCGCAAGAATAGAGGAATTAATAAATTCTCAGGTTAAAAATGGTGAATTTGACAGCTATCAGGAGGGTTTAGCCGCTAAAAGCAAAAGTGTACCCGTTAAGAAAATAGGTACACCTGAAAAGCTCGGTGATTTAATAGCTTTTCTATCTTCTCCCAGGTCTTCCTATATTAATGGGAGTTCTATAGTAATTGATGGAGGAAAGAGCAGTTCTAACTTATAAACTGGCATAAATGCAGTCTTCAATTAACTCAATATTATTTTCAGCAGCAAATTTTTTGATTTCTTCACTTCTGGTTCCCGGCTGCAGCCAGACATATTTAATCCCCAGTTTATTAATTTCTTCCATGACTTTAATTCCTTGTTTGGGGTTAACTACCATATCAACAACATCGATTTGAGTATCTATTGAGCTCAGATCAGCATAGCATTTTAATCCGGCAACTTCTTCAAATTTAGGATTAACCGGGAAGACATTATAATCATTTTCATTGAGTTTCCTTACAATTTTGTAACCGTATCTGTTTTTCTTTGTTGTGGCCCCAACAACAGCCCAGTTTTTTAGTTTCATTGTTTCTCTCTTTAAACTCATAATACCAGCTCCTTGAATTTAATAATAATTATTTATTAATTATAGTTTATCAGCCTGCTTTTAAAGAAGTCAAAACCTAAATTTTGATTAATATCTTATGCAGGAATATTTTTCTAAATAGTTAATTATAATAACAGTGAAGAAAGATTAAACTAATTTAAATTTAAGCTTTAACGGAGTTGGGAGGATATAATAATGTTAAATAAAAAATTAAAAGTTTCAATTATTAGTGGAGCTCTGCTGGGAATTATCTGCATTATTGGTGGTGGAATTAGAATGGGCTACAGCGGTAATGAGCTTTATTTATTTGCTCTCTGGTATAATCGGCTGCTAATGGGTGTTTTAATTGGTCTAACTAAAATGAAAGCAGGGGCTAATGGACTCCTCAAAGGTGGATTTCTGGGTTTGATTGTTTCTTTAGCCTTTTACCTTTCCACAGGACTGAGTGATCCTGTTTCATTTTTAGCAGGGATAGTTTATGGAGTTATTATTGTGGCAGCCGCCAGAAAATATGAATAACTAAAAACCGCAGTAGAAGTTTTTGATTTCTAATACTGCGGTTTTATTTATTATATTTTTTAAGGTACCAAAACTGTATCTATAACATGGATAACACCATTTTACCATCCATTGTCAAAACATCTTCTGCCATTACCTGGCCGGAAACTACATTTTTTCTTGAGCCAAAATTTATGGTATAATTATTTAGTAAGAAAATAGATGAGTTAAATATTTTCAAAATTAAATTTTAACTTGCTTTTAAAAAATCTGACGCTACTGGAGGGATTTAAAATTAAAATAATTGATTTTCAAAAATATCTGAGAGAATATGATCAGACCAGCGGCCTCTATCCAAAAGAGTTAATGCAGATTGGAGAAAAATATCATCAAAAAGAGTATCTGAGCAAAGATGAGTTGTATCAGCTGGCTCATTTAAATTCTACCCGCAGTTCCTATCATGTAAAAAAGAATCCAGCCAGGAGAGTAGAAAAAGTAACTGAGGCAGCCTATCAGATCTATGATGATTTTTGCCGGCTGACTTTATATACCGGATTGATGGGGATTGGTATTCCTACTGCCTCAGCAATTTTGACCGCTCTTGATCCTGAAAGGCACTGTGTAATTGATACCCGGGTCTGGGCCACCCTCTACAATCTTAATTATTTTGATAGAGAAAAAGAAAGCTTTAAAGCTGATGATTATCTTAAAATCATTAAAATCGTAAGAAAAATGGCAGCTGAAACTGAATTTACAGCTGCAGAAATTGGTTATGCATTATTTGCCTATGATGTAGTTCACCGGGAAGGTAATCTACACCAGCATTAAAAATCAAATAATTCAATCTATATTTATTTAATTAAACCGCGAAAACTAACAGGGGGATTTTATGAATAAAGCAATGCTCTGTACCTTAAAAAGAGATGAGGAAGAAAAAAAGATTTTAATTATAAAAAATAAAATTGACACTAAAGCCCATAATTTAGAGGTTGACTATCAGTTTCAGGATACAGAAGCAGATGTTCAGCAGTTAATTAATTCTCAGGTGGGTCAGAAATTGAAGCCTGATTTTTTAGAGACCGAGCAGGAGGGCTGGAAGTTAAGCAGCAAAAAAATGTTTATTTCTAATTTTAATTATGCCTATGATCTGTCAGGTTTAAAAGAGTTTATTGATTCATTAGTTGAATTTAAATTAAATGAACAGGAAATTGACCTGGAGATAATTGAAATGCTAAAAGATGACATTTTTGCAGCAGCCGATTTCTGGGAAAATGAAAATATTGATCAGGATTTAACTGCAGAATTGATCTTAAAATACTGGGATCTGGAGCCTGTTCCATCCTATCCCCAGAATGATTATTATAAAAAACTAATGCAGTTTGCTGATGGTCAAATTGAGCTTATTGACGAGGAAATCGCTGATATCTGGTTTAAAATTCCGCCTGCAGTTAGAGCTGAAATAAGGAAAAGCATTGAAGCAGGAAAAATCAGCTATAAAAATTATTTAGTTTACCTGCAGACAAGAGATAATTATATTTTAAATGATTTACTGCTTAACTTTATTCAAGAAACAGAGTCAGAGTCTCAGGCAAGTGTTAATAGTCTCTTTGAAAAATTTCACTATCAGTTAATTGATGAGTTAACAAAATATGCTCTGGAAAAGGATAGAAAAATCGATTTAAAACCTGTAATTCCACATGCTGACAGTCAGCGAAAAGAGCTTGAATTAAAGCCGGATCTCAAAATGACAGATTTTTCTCTTATTGAGATATTTAATCAGTACTCAATAGAAATTGATTTTGAAGGCCTGAAGCTCTTTTCTAATGAGAATATCAAATCACTGGCAGATTATCTAAAGAGTCTTGCTTTACACCTGGATTATCTAAATCAGATGCGGGGAGAGCTTAAATGTGAAGGCTGTGGCCGGATGATGGAATATAATTTAGATTATTCTCAGGAGACTGCTGTTTATAAAGTAGAATCAGCTTACTGTAATCATTCAGACTGTGAAAATTTCAAAAAAGAAATAAAATTTTAATTTTTGGAGGAGGTAACTAAATGCTGTTGGAATTAATTAAAAGTTTTTTAGGGATTGGAGTCCAGAAAATAACTGTGGAAGAATTAAAAAATAAAGATATTCCTGTTATTGACATTAGAAGCAAGAGCGAATTTCAAAAAGAACATATACCGGGAGCTTTTAATATTCCTTATTCTGATTTCAGCCTGGATCATCCTAAACTTAAAAAAATTGATAAAAATAATGAAATAGCAGTTAATTGTGTTAGAGGTATTTCCAGTGTAAAAATAGTTAGTATTTTAAATAAGAATGGTTATAAAAAAGCAAAAAGTCTTAAAGGTGGTTTTCAACTCTGGAAATCCAAAAAAACTAGTTAAAAGCAGAAGGGAAATTGATATGGATAAACTACAAAGCAACAACAAATTGCCGCTTTCAATCCAGGTTTTATACGGAATAGGTGTCAGCTATGCAGTTGTAGACCAAATTTTTGCTCAGTGGGTGCTTTATTATTACCTGCCGCCTCAGGCAAGCAATTTAAGGCCGATTATGGCTCCTCTATTTATCTCAATTGCTCTGGTAATCTCCAGATTTTTTGATATGATTTTTGATCCTCTGGTCGGCTATTTTTCGGATCAGCTTGATTCCCGCTGGGGGAGGAGAATTCCCTTTATTGCAGTTGGAGCCCTGCCTTTAATTTTGAGTACAGTTGCCTTTTTTTATCCACCTAAGACAGGTGGCATGACCAGTTTTTTATATTTAACTATTGTTGGTTCTTTATTTTTTATTTTTTATACTATTGTCGGTGCTCCCTATAATGCAATGATTCCTGAAATTTCTCAGAGTAGAGAAGACCGCCTTAATTTATCTACCTGGCAGTCAGTTTTCAGACTGCTTTATACAGCAGTTGCAATGATTTTACCTGGATTTTTAATCAGTTATTTTGGTCAGGGTAATGATGAGCAGGGGATCAGGTTAATGGTTATTGCGCTTGGAGTATTTGCTTTAATTGGTATGCTGATTACAGTTTTTACAATCGATGAAAGAAAATATTCGGGCCATAAAAAATCCAATACAAATTTAAAAGAATCAATTCAGGTTATTTTAAAAAATAAATCATTTATTCTTTATCTTTTTGGTTTTATGTTTTTCTTTTTAGGCTTCAATATTTTGCGGGCCTCAATTAATTATTATGTTGAAGAAGTAATGGGCTTTGATAAAATTGCAATTACAACTGCCTCCGCTCTTTTATTTGCAGCTGCAGGTCTTAGTTTTTACCCAATAAACCGGCTGGCCAAAAAAATTAATTACAAAAAACCGATGCAGTTTTCCTTATTGCTCTTAATTATTTTTTCTCTGGCTTTATCCCAGGTTAACAAATTATTTCCTGCTGAAGCCGGATTTTTTATCTTTGCAGTTATGGGTATTCCCGTTGCAGGAGCAGCATTTATTTTCCCACCGGCAATGCTGAGTGAGATAAGTGCTGCCTCAGCTAAAAGAGAAAAGACTCAGATTGAGGGTTTATTTTTTGGAATTCAGGGCTTTTTTTTAAAACTATCTTTTTTAATTTCTATTGCCATTTTACCTTTAATTTTAGTTTCCGGAAGTGATGTTTCAATTTTAAACAGTATAGTCCGTGAACCTCAGGGAGTTCAGCAGCTGGGAGTTTACCGAACATCCATATTTGCAGCCTTTTTCTTTTTTATTTCTTTAATTTTTTATTCTCTTTATCAGGAGGAGTGAATTATAAATTTTGATTATAACTAAGTATTGATAACTAAGAGACTATTTAAAAGATTAACTTTTAAAAACTGTTAAAAAAATGCTATAATAAATAAACACAATTATGCCTCCAGTGGGGAAAGGAAGTTATTAATAAAACAGCATGAAAAACTTAGAAAAAAAACTGGATTTTTATCGAAAAATGTTAGTGATAACAGCTGCTGCTTATTTATTTTTTGCTCTTGCCTATTATTTTACAGCTGAGTTAAGTGATCCGATGTCGATCGGGGAAAGAATTATCTCAATTGTAGTCTTTTTATCAGCATTTGTACTTTCATATAAAAGTAAATATATTAAAGAAAAAATTGAATTAGTAACTTATTTTCTCTCTCTGCTGGCTATTTTTCAGCTTATTTATTATACCTACCAGAGTGATTTTAAACTGGAGCTGTCGGTTCTTTTAATTATTGTTATTACTGTTTTTAATCTAATCTTTAACTTAAATTTGCTTAAATTTTTAACAAATATAATTTTAATTATTGTGCTGACCCTGAGCCTCTATTTTGCAGAAACAAAAGAAATAGTCGCTCCCTTTTATTTGAGTTCCTATGTTATAATTGCTGGCCTGAGTTTTTATGTCAGTTATAATATGGAGCAGTCTCAAAATAGACTGGCAGAGAATTTAAGGGAATTAAAGGCTCAGCATCAATTTCAAAAAACTCTGGCCGAACTTTCCTCCCGACTTGTAAATTTGGGTCTTGATAATTATGATGCAAAAATCAATGAATCTTTAAAAGACCTGGGGGAATTTTTTGCTATTGACCGCAGTTATATTTTTGAAATTTCTGATGATAGAAAAACAATGTCCAATAAATATGAGTGGACAGCTGCCGGCATCAATTCACAGCAGAAGAAGCTGCAGAAGATCAGCACTGAAAAATATCAGTGGTGGTTTGAGGAACTAAAAAAAGAAGAAGTAGTAGTGATAGAAAATGTAGAAGATCTCGGCAGTGAAGCGGCTGCAGAAAGGGAAATACTTATCGAACAGAATGTACAGTCTCTAATTGTACTGCCTATCATAATTGGGGAAGAACTCTACGGTTTTTTTGGTTTTGATCTTGTTAATTCTAAATTTAATTTTAATCAGACAAAAATCAACCAGCTTAAAATTTTTACTGATGTAATTACAAATTCTATTTCCAAACACCTGGATAATCTCAAAATTAAAAAACTGAGCTATTATGATAGTTTGACTGGATTATATAATAGAAGATTTTTGGAGACCGAGTTAAAAAGACTGGACACTAAAAGACAGCTTCCCATTTCAATTATTATGGCTGACTTAAATGGTTTAAAAATTATCAATGACAGCTACGGCCATAAAAAAGGGGACGAGATGCTTAAAAAAGCAGCTCAGGTTTTAAAAAATTCTTTAAGAGAAGAGGATATACTGGCCAGACAGGGTGGAGATGAATTTATAATTTTACTGCCCCGGACAGATCAAAAAGCCTCTGCTGAGATAATGCAGCGGATTCAGGAAAAAACAGAAAAAGTTACCGATTTAGAACTGCCGCTTTCGATTGCTTTAGGTCAGGCAGTTAAAGAGAGTACAAAAGAAGATATTAATGAGACTATTAAAAGGGCAGATAATCAGATGTACGAGAACAAACTTTCTGAAAGCAGAAGCAGTAAGAGTAATATAGTTCAGGGTTTAATTAACGCTCTTGCTGCTAAAAGCAGTGAAACCAAAGAACATGCATTAAGAATGACCAAACTGGCCTTTGATTTTGGAGAAAAATTGGGGCTGACAGAATCAGATCAGAACCGCCTTTCTCTGCTGGCAACCCTGCATGATATTGGAAAGATAAATATCAGCGAAAAACTGCTCAATAAAAAGGGAAAGTTAACAGATGAGGAGTGGGAAATTTTAAAAAAACATACGGAGCAGGGTTATAAAATAGCCTCCTCATCAGAGGAATTTGCTGCTGTGGCTGAAGAAATTTTTTCTCACCATGAAAACTGGGATGGCAGTGGTTATCCCCGCAGTTTAAAAGGAAAGAAGATTCCATATCTGGCAAGGATAATTTCTCTGGTAGATGCCTATGATGTAATGACAAATGAACGCCCCTACAGTAAGGCAGTCTCAAAAGAAGAGGCTCTGGCTGAAATAAAAAGATGTGCCGGCAGTCAGTTTGATCCCGAACTTGCTGCCGAATTTATCGAGATGTTGGAGTAATGTTTTTTAGTACCGGGTACAAAAGAAACTATTCACAAAGTTGAGGAGGAAGATAATGAGCTTAAAGATTATGCATACAGGTGATCTGCATCTGGGAATGAAATTTAATCAGTATCCACATATCAGCTCAGAGCTTGAAAATGCGCGCTATCAGGCGCTGGAAAATGTTGTAATAGAGGCCAACAGGCGCAGTGCCAATTTACTGGCTGTTGCCGGTGACCTTTTTGATAGAGCCAGCATAAAAAATCTTAGAATTAAAAAGACAATTGAGATTTTAAATAAATTTGCCGGAGAGGTAATTTTAATTCTACCCGGGAATCATGATTACAGTGATGTAGTCAGCAGTCTCTGGTCTCAATTTAAAAGAGAAATTAAGGGAAGAATGCTGGTTTTAGATCAGGAAAAAATTTATTTGCTTCAGGAGTTTGGAATTAATGCAGCTGTTTACCCGGCTCCCTGTGACCGGAAACTTTCGGCAGCAAACAAACTGGGCTGGATAAAAAATTTAACTGAAAGGCCGGAAGTTGATTATCAGCTGCTTATTGCCCACGGGGCTCTGGCAGGCTTTTCGCCTGATTTAAATGATGATTATTTTAAAATGACAGAGTCAGAACTGCTGGCCTTGAAAATGGATTTATATCTTTTAGGCCACTCTCATCTTCCCTACCCCAAAAAAGAAAGAGTAAGTGGACATAAAATTTTTAATAATGGAACTCCAGAACCGGATGGTATGGACTGCAGTCATTTAGGATCGGCCTGGTTTATCGAGTTAAAAGCAGATAAAGAGGTTCAGGCTGAGCGGGTTGAAACCGGAAATTATCATTTTTCAGATCTTGAGGGAGAGCTTAATTCTGAAGCTGATTTAGAAAATTTAATCAGTCAGATACTGGATTCAAAACCGCAAAATAAGGTTTTGCGTTTAAAAGTAAGAGGAGAACTTCCAGGAGAAGTTTTTGCTAAAAAAGATGAGTATTTCTCCCGCTTGAGGGATAACTGTTTTTATGTAAAGATTGATCAGAATGACCTGACCATTAAAATCGATCAGGATTTAATTACAGAAGAATTTGCCGAAAATTCTTTTCCTTTTCAACTCTTAAAGGAACTGGAAGATAATCACCAGGCTCAACATCTGGCCTATAAGATGCTGAAGGAGGTGCAGGAGTGAAGATAAAAAGTTTTAGTACAGAAATTTTTGCAGGGATCAATAACAGAGACTATCAGTTTGAAGATGGCTTAAATATATTATTAGGAGATAATGAGGCTGGAAAAAGTACGGTAATCAATGCTATTTATGCTTCTTTATTTGTCAGCCCACAGCTGAAATTAAATACGACTGAAGGTAAGGAGTTTAAAGAGAGGTTTCTGCCCTACCCTGATGGAGATTTTGCTGAGGCAGAATTAGAATTTGAAGCAGCAAATAAAGCTTATAAATTTTATAAAAAGTGGAGTAACAGCAATTATCAGGGTTTTTTAGAACTGCCTGACGGCCGCAGAATAGAAAAGAAAAACAAAATAAAAGATTATAAAAACCGAATCTTCCCCTATGGCAAAAGCACCTATAATAACATAGTTTTCAGCAGTCAGCAGGATATCAAGTCAACTCTAAAAAGAATTAGTACTGAGGAGAACCCGGAATTAATTGATACAATTAATTCATTTCTGCGCAGGGCGGTAATGGAGCTAGATGGTATTTCTATTGATAAATTCCGCAGTAAAATTGAAAATGAGCTGGAGGAACTGACCAAAAAGTGGAATCTTAAGGCAGATGCTGTCAGTAACAGCAGCCGTGGAGTTAATAATCCCTATAAAGTTGCTACGGGTAAAATTTATGATAGCTATATTGCCAGAGAAAAACTGAGGAGCAAAATTAAGCAGGCTCAACTCAATTAGCAAAAATATGAAGAACTGGGACATGAAATAAAAAAATTAAAGAAAAAAGAAGCTGATATTATTGCAGAAATTAAAGA
>JBKHFK010000051.1:0-9578 GCA_046540295.1 Halanaerobium sp. | reverse complement strand
TTTAACATATGTCTAAAACACTGTCAATACTGTTTTTCCAGATACATCAATTCATTTAAAAACACTTTTTCTTATTCTTAAATTATAATCTGCTGCAGTTTTTTCTTTCAAGATTTTTTTTAGTTTTTTTTCAATATCTGTCGAAATAATTGCTCTGACTGCTGCACCACTGTTAGTATAATCTGTATTTTTAATATCTGCTTTTAGAGACTCCAACTGTCCCAGCACAATACCAATTTTATCAAATGAAGTTTTAACCTCAATTAAATAAAATTCACTTAAAGTTTCTATGCCTGCTTCTTTAATTGCCAGTCTTGCAGTATCACCATAGGCTCTAATTAAACCTCCAATACCCAGTTTGCTCCCACCAAAATATCTGGTCACTATTATTACAGTGTTGATCAAATTATTTCCTTTTATAGCTTCTAATACTGGTGGCCCGGAAGAACCAGAGGGTTCACCATCATCATCAAAATATTCTACAGCTTCCTGATCTAAAAGAGGGCTTTCTACTCTAAATGCTGAAACATTGTGAGTAGCGTCTGAATACTTCTCTTTAATTTCTGCTATTCTTTTTTCAGCTTCTTTTCTATTTTTAATTGAAAATATACTACCATAAAATTTACTATCCTTAATCTGATTTCTAACTTCCATATTGCTGGCTGGTTTTCTCTTTAGTTTAGACATAATTAATCATCCTCGGACTGATTATTATTTTTTAGAAAGTCTAAAAATTGAGCCGTCTTCTTTTCTCTCCCCATTTTCCCCGGCTCATAAAAAGAAATGTTCTGCATATCTTCTGGCAGATAATTCTGTTCCACATAATTTTTAGAATAACTGTGAGGATATTTATAATCAAGACCATGCCCCAGCTCTGAAGCACCAGCATAATGACTATCCTTAAGATGTGGAGGGACATCCCCAGCTTTATTATTTTCTACATACTCTACAGCACTATTAATCGCCTTAACAACTGAATTGCTTTTGGGAGCAGTTGCTATATAGATAACTGCCTCAGCCAGTGGGATTTTTGCTTCTGGAAAACCAATCTGTTCTACAGCTCTGGCTGCTGATTCTGCAATTATTAGAGCTGTAGGATCTGCCATCCCCACATCCTCAGCAGCATGAATCACTACTCTGCGGGCAATGAATTTTGGATCTTCTCCACTGACAATCATCCGGGCCAGCCAGTAAACAGCCGCATCTGGATCTGATCCTCTCATACTTTTAATAAAAGCAGAAATTATATCATAATGATTATCTCCAGAACGATCATAATTTAGAATTTTCTTCTGCATTGATTCTTCTATTATTTCCTGATTAAGTTTAATAACTCCATTCTGATCGGCAGGAGTAGTTAAAACAGCCAGTTCTAAAGTATTTAAAGCTACTCTGGCATCACCATCAGCAAGTTCAGCAATAAATTTTAAATCCTTATCTAAAATTTCAACATTTAATTTCCCCAGTCCCCGCTCCTGGTCAGCAAGTGCTTTTTTTAAAATTGAATATATCTGTTCACTATTTAATTTTTCTAATCTAAAAATCCTTGAGCGTGATAACAGGGGAGAATTCACCTCAAAGTAAGGATTTTCTGTGGTAGCCCCAATCATAATAACTGTACCATTTTCGACAGAAGGAAGTAAAGCATCCTGCTGTGATTTATTAAAACGATGGATTTCATCGATAAAAAGAATGGTTTTTTTATTATATAAATTACGATTGGATTTAGCTTTTTTAATTACTTCACGAATATCTTTAACTCCGGAAGTAACTGCATTTAATTTTACAAATTCAGCTTCAGTTTGATTGGCTATTACCTGGGCCAGGCTGGTTTTGCCAGTACCGGGAGGTCCATAAAATATAAGTGACTGCAGGCGGTCAGCTTTTATAGCTCTACTCAAAAGTTTATTTTCTCCCACTATATCTTTCTGACCATAAAATTCCTCCAGACTGCGGGGCCTCATTCTGTAAGCAAGTGGACGATCATTGTTATTTTCCTGATTATTCGTATTTTCAAAAAGGTTCACACTCTCACCTCTGTTGTTTTGTGCTGATAATTTCCTTTTCTGTAATTATAAGATCAACAGTTACATCGTGGTCTTCAACCGGAATCGAATCAACAATAAACCGATCATAACAAAAACCAACTTTTAGAGCACCAGCTGCATGTTTGCTTAAAAAACTATCATAGTAGCCTCCACCATAACCTATCCGATAACCCTCAGTTGTAAAACAGGCTCCGGGAACAATTATTAAATCAAGATCTTCTGGAACCTCTTCATCTCTTATTCGAGTAACAGGTTCCTGAACTCCATAAACCCCCTCTTTTAAATCTGAGTCAAGATCATTTATGCGAGCGGTTCCTAAATCAATAATATTCTTTTTAGTATATGGTAAATATAATAAGTAACCTTCATCCAGTAATTGTTCCATTAAATCAAAAGTTTCGATTTCTTTCCGCATTGAAGCATAAGCCATAATTTTCTTAACATTTTCCAGTTGAGAAAGACCTAAAAATCGATTAGTAATTTTTTTGCTCCAGCTGCTAATTTTATTTTGAGCAATCCGGGATCTCTCTTTTAAAAATTTTTTTCTCAACTCTTCTTTTTTCTGCATAAGCTTCACCTCAAATTCAGGATTAAATTCTAAATCTATAATAGCAGAAAAACCGGTCTTCTGCAAAATATAAGCAAACAAATCAAAATTTTATTTTGGTCACAGATAAGAAAAAGCTAACCCATAAAGGTTAGCTAAAAGTCCATCCGCCGTGCCGGTTGATTTGGAATTTTGATCCCTGTCTGCCAAGTGGGTGCCCTCCTACCTGGTTTATAGGTCCATTGAAGGCTTCTACGCCGCAGGTAGAGCTCAGGCTCCCTATGTCTAAGTGTTGGTCAAAATGTTTAATCATTATCGAACACGGCAGATGGTATTTACTTTTCTATAAATAATATTAACATATTTGCCCTAAATCTGCAAGCAAAAAATTCCTGTAATATTCCTAAGAAAGGATAGAAATTCCCAGTTCCTGCAGCTGTTTTTTATCAACTTTTGAAGGGGCATTGGTCAGAGGTGAAGTTGCCTTTTGGGTTTTAGGAAAAGCAATTACATCTCTGATTGAATCAGTACGTCCAACAATCATCATCAGACGATCAAGCCCAAAAGCTATACCACCGTGTGGAGGTGTACCATAATCAAAAGCTTCCAGCAGATACCCGAATTTCTCCTGCTGCTCCTCTTCGCTGATAGATAAAGCGGAAAACACCTTTTCCTGCAGTTTGTGATTATTAATTCTGATACTCCCTCCACCCAATTCTTCACCATTTAACACAAGATCATAGGCTTTGGATTTTACAGAAGCAGGATCACTATCCAGTTTCTCTATATCCTCTTCCAGAGGGGCAGTAAATGGATGGTGAATTGCCACCAGACGGTCTTCACCTTCATCATACTCAAATAAGGGAAAATCAACTATCCAGACAAATTCATATACCTCTTCTGGAATTAAATCATTTTCTTTAGCAATTTTTAAGCGCAGATTGCCCAGAGCTGCTGCTACAACTGGAGCTTTATCAGCTACAATAAGCAGCAAATCACCTTTTTCGGCAGCCATTGTATTTTTAATTCCTTCAATTTCTTCTTCAGACAGGAATTTAGCTATTGGTGATTTCAATTCATCTTCTTTTAAAGCCATCCAGGCTAAACCTTTGGCTTTAAACATCTTTACATATTCTTCAAAACCATCAATAGTACTTCTGGGTGAATCAGCTCCCCCTTTAAAGTTTATCCCCTTTACCTGACCACCACTGCTGACTGTTCCACTGAAAATGTTAAAATCACTATCTTTGACAACTTCCGATAAATCCTTAAGCTCCATTCCAAAGCGGAGATCAGGTTTATCTGTTCCAAAGCGATCCACTGCTTCCTGATAGGGCATTCTTTTAATCTTATCCGGAACTTCTATTCCACCAACAGCAAATAATTCTTTAATTAGACCTTCAGTTATTTGCATTACTTCTTCCTGTTTAACAAAAGACATTTCCATATCAATCTGCGTAAATTCTGGCTGCCGATTCGCTCTTAAATCTTCATCTCTAAAACAGCGGGCTATCTGAAAATATCTTTCCATTCCTGAAACCATCAATAACTGCTTAAAAATCTGAGGAGACTGCGGCAGTGCAAAAAATTCTCCCGGATTAACTCTGCTCGGCACCAGATAATCTCTTGCACCTTCAGGAGAACTCTTGGTCAATATAGGAGTTTCAATTTCCCAAAATCCATTTTGATCCAGATAATCTCTGGTAGCTTTAGTAATTTTATGTCTGAGACCTATTAATTTTGTCATCTTAGGTCTTCTTAAATCCAGATATCTATATTTTAACCTCACATCTTCTCCAGTATCTATATTATCTTCAATTTGAATGGGAGGAGTTTTAGCGGCATCCAGAACCCTTAATTCTTCTGCTTTAATTTCAATTTCACCTGTTGGAAGATCAGGATTAATATTCCCCTCAGGTCTCGGCTCAACTTCACCGGTAATCGCCACAACATATTCAGAGCGAAGAGTATCCGCCTTCCCGAATAATTCTTTACCAGAATCAGGATTAAAAACCACCTGTACTATCCCGGAACGATCTCTTATATCGGCAAAGATCACACCCCCGTGATCTCTTCTTTTCTGGACCCAGCCCATGATTGTTACTTTATTTTCATTATCTGTTTTACTTACTTCTCCACAAAGGTGGGTTCTTTTTAAATCTTTAATTGTCTCACCCATCTTAAATTTCCTCCTTATCTACTAGCTGCTTCATTTCTTTTAATAAATTATTTAATTGAATTTCTTTTTCTTCTCCACTTTTCATATTTCTAATTGTAGCAGAGTTATTATTTAGTTCATCTTCTCCAATAATTATAGTATATTCAGCATTCATTCTATCTGCAGATTTCATCTGAGATCCAACACCGCGGTCCAGATAATCCATCTCAGTTCTAAATCCTGAATTTCTTAACTGATCAAGAAGCTTAAATGACTCTTTTTTTGCTCTGTCACCAATTACTGTTATGTAAAGATCAACTCCGGATTCGACCGGCAGCTGAATATCCTTTGCTTCCAGAGAAAGAAGTAATCTTTCAATTCCAAGGGCAAAACCAATTCCCGGTAAATCTCGATTACCAATTTCTTCAGCCAGCCCATTATAGCGGCCTCCACCAAAAACCGTATCCTGAGCACCAAGAGCATTATCTTTAATTTCAAAAGCAGTGTTGGTATAATAATCCAGTCCTCGTACTAACAGCGGATTTATTATATAATCTAAATCTAAAATATTAAGATAATCCTGAACCTGATCAAAATGTTCAGCACAGCTCTGACAGAGATTATCAGTGATTTTTGGTGCATTACTGATTACCGACTGACAATTTTTATTTTTGCAGTCCAGTACCCGCAGTGGATTTTTATCAATTCTACTTTTGCAGTTGTCACATAATTCTTCTCTGTTTTCATTTAAATAATCTTTTAATTTATCTACATAATTCGGGCGGCATTCTCCACAGCCAACACTATTTAAGTGAAGTTCTAAATCATTTAGACCAAAATCCTGCAGCAGTCGAATACCCAGAGATATAATTTCTGCATCAAGAGCCGGATCATTGGAAGCTATTGCTTCCACACCAAGCTGATGAAACTGTCTAAACCTTCCTGACTGAGGTCTTTCATATCTAAACATCGGCCCAATATAATAATATTTAGTCGGCTGAGCCTGACCATAAATTTTATTTTCCAAAAATGATCTAATTACTGAAGCTGTGCCTTCAGGTCGTAAAGTAATACTTCGACCACCCTTATCTTCAAAAGTATACATTTCCTTTTCAACAATATCAGTTACTTCACCAATCCCCCGCTGAAAAAGCTCTGTATATTCAAAAATTGGAGTTCTAATTTCCTGATAATTATAATTCGAAAAAATTTCATGTGTTTTCTTTTCAATATACTGCCACTTTAAAGTATCAGGTGGAAGAATATCGTTGGTTCCTCTCGGAGCATTAAACTTCATTTTTAAATTCACCTACTATTTTTATTCTTTTAGTTTTAGAAAATCTATCAGCTCAGATTAAAGTTAAAAATCAGAACTGATAGATTTAATAGTTTAACTATCTTTTAAAATACTATAAAATACTAATTAATTAGTATTTTCTATTTCTAAAGGATCCTCTAATTCTACTTCCTCTTCTTCCATGTTTTCAGCTTCTTCCTCAAGGTTTTCTGTATCATCAATTTCCTGATTGGATTCAGTTTCCATATCCTGATTTATACTCTGAACTTCCTCCATAGCTGATTGAGCTTTTTCTTCTTCACCTAGACGACTATACATCATGTAGAGCTGATAATAAGTCATAAAATCACCTTCAGCAGAGGCAGAAATTTCATCCAGCTGTGCTATAGCTTCTTCATTATTATCCTGGTCTGCCAGAAATTGAGCATAATTAAATCTTATATCATTATTATCTGGATATGATTCTACAGCATCCTTATATACAGTTTCTGCTTCTTCTAAATTATCCTGACCTTCATAAGCCTGTGCTAAATAACTATAAAAACTCGGATCAGTATCTTCCTGCTCTACAAAAGAAGAGAACTGTGCTGCAGCTTCATCATAGTTTTCTTTTTCCAGATCATGGTAAGCTTTTAATACAGGATCATTAATAGTAATCTCTGCATCTTCTCTTAAATCAGCTAACCAGCTTTCTACAGCTTCATTTCTTTTCTGTGATCTGAGCTCCTGTTCCAGCTCCTCTCGTACTTCAGATAATTCTGGTCTTTCTTCATCATCCTCTGCCTCATCTTCAGCTTCGGTTTCAGGATACTGCTCCTGATAAAAATCTTCAATTTCTTCTTCACTTACTTCAATTTCTCCTATACCCTGATCTATTGTCTCATTTACAATTTTATTATCTTCAATGCTGGATTCTATATCCTCTCTTAAATCCCCAATTGTATAATCCTGTTCTGAAAGTTCATCAGCTAATTCTTCATCTGTCATATCATTTTGTTCTAAAATATTATTGTAATTTTCATCTATTTCAGATTCTGAAACTTCAACTTCAACATCCATTTCTTCTGCCTGAGCCATTAAAAGTTTTCTTTCAATTAAGGCATTTAAAACATTATATCTAAACGGTATGATCTGTGATTCATTTAGATTAGATTGTGGTGCCTGCTGCTGCAATAGTGAAAAATATTCCTGTTGAGAAATCTCCATACCATTAACTTCGGCAACTACAGACGGAGATTGCTCCGGAGACTGACCTCCTCCTCCACCACCCTGATTATTTAAATAGGCACCATAGCCCATAAATCCACCAGAAATCACAAAAGCAACTACAACTATATAAACAATAATTTTGCTATTATCGCGTAAAGTATCAAACAAAACCTTACACTCTCCTCTCTTAAAATATATTTTTTAAAAATAATAATTATATCTAAAAATTTTAATTCTTTTTAATTTTAACCTATTAATTTTTAGATGTCAAACCTCATCTTACTGCAGGCCAGACTCTATTTTTAAAATCAGTTAAATTACTGGCCGGACCATGTCCGGGATAAAAAGTACAATCGGCAGGTAATTTGAACAATTTGTTTTCAACAGAATTTTTTAATTTTTCAAAGTTACTATCTTTTAAATCAGTCCTACCAACTCCATTTGCAAAAATACAATCTCCAGAAAAAATAATTTTTTCTTTAGGAATGTAAATTGAAATACCGTCTTCACTATGACCGGGAGTAAATAAAACTTTTAGACTTAGTTTATCAAGATTTATTTGATCTCCATCTCTAATTGGCCTGTCCAAACCGGGGGCCAAAAGATCCTGATTTAAAAAAGGTCTGGACAGATTTAATTCAGAATCCTTATATTTTAGATCGGCTTTAGGATGAGCTAATATTTCTGCTCCAGTTTTTTCTTTTAAAAATTGATTTGCAGCAATATGATCAAAATGGGCATGGGTATTAATTATATATTTTAATTCAAGTTTATTTTCTTTAAGGTAGTTATATAATTTTTCCCCTTCAGCTCCCGGATCAATTATCAGTGCCTGATCAGCTTCTGAGATAATGTAACTTTTAACCATAAGTTCTCCAACAGTAAATTCTTTTAACTTCATATTCTCCCCCATTTTTACAATCAAAACTTCTTTTTGCTGTCTATTAGTATTGTAACCGGACCATCATTAACCAAACTGACATCCATCATTGCCTGAAATTCTCCTGTTTCAATTTTCAAAGTTGATTTTTCTGCTTCTGCAACAAAATAATCATATAATTTTTCGGCTTCTACTGGAGGTGCAGCATCAAAAAAACTGGGTCTTCTCCCCTGCCTGCAGTCTCCAAAAAGAGTAAACTGTGAAACTAACATTATATCCTTATTTAAATCCAGAGCTGATAAGTTTAATTTATCTTCCTGGTCTGCAAAAATTCTGAGATTAATTATTTTCTCCAGTAGATAATCAGCATCCTGATTGTCATCATCTTTTCCAATACCTAAAAAGACCAATAAACCGGAGTTTATTTCCCCGGTTATTTGAGAATTAACTTCTACTTTAGCGCTTTTAACACGCTGAACAACAGCCCGCATTTATCTCACTCCTCTATTAAGCAGGTTTGGCCCGACTTACATTCAGCACACCTGATATTGATTCTATTTTTTTCATTATATCATACATATGCTCTGTAGAACTCAATTCCAGTGATAGATTAATTACTGCCCGGTTTTGTTCACTGGTTCTGGCCATAACTGATAACAGGTTAATTTTTTCTTCTTTAATAATATGAGTTATATCATTAAGCAGAGCACTTTTATTGACTGCATCTATTCGAAGATCAACCTGATAGGATTCTGTACGACCACGCTCCCAGCTGACATCAATAATTCTTTCAGGTTCACTGTCAGCAAGATTTTTTAGATTCTTACAATCCGCCCTGTGAACAGAAACACCACGACCTCTTGTAATATAGCCAACTATTTCATCACCGGGAACCGGGTTACAGCATTTTGCCATCCGGACCAGCATTTCTTCCATCCCTTTAACAGAAACACCTTTATCAACCGATGTGCTCCTTTTTTGAGAAGGGGTATGTTTTTTTTCAAAATCCTTTTCTTCTTTATAATCTTTAAATTTACTGACTACCTGTTTGGGGCTGATGTTACTGTATCCCAGCTCTTCTAATAAGTCATCAACATCCTTACGCCCAAGTTCTTTGGTAATCTCTTTTAGTTCTTTTTCCTTTTCCTTTTCACTCAATTCAATATTATATTTTTCAAGATGTTCATCCAGAATTCGATGACCCTTTTCAATAATTTCATCTCGCCTCTGTCTTTTAAACCAGTGTTTAATCTTACTTCTGGCTTTAGATGTTTTAACAAATTTTAACCAGTCACGAGAAGGACCATTGCTTTTTTTAGAGGTTAATATCTCAACAATATCACTATTTTTCAGTTTATATTCAAGTGGTACTATTTTACCATTAACCTTAGCTCCAACACAGCGATGTCCAACCTCAGTGTGAATATGGTAGGCAAAAT
>JBKHFK010000050.1:0-9673 GCA_046540295.1 Halanaerobium sp. | reverse complement strand
GGATTATAGGATATTATAATAACGATAGTTGAATAACTAAAAACTGTGATGAGAAGTAGTAATTTTCCTTAAAACTGAAAGAGAACGGGATCCAGCGGCTGTAAGATTCCGGCAGTTAAAGAAAATGAAGTCGTCTCTGAGTTTTACTGACCAGGCAGATTATTGGATTTTAGCAGATCTAAATTCTGATTTTAGATGAAAATCTGTATTAATCAGTAACGGCACAGCAGTCGTTAACTAATGAGAGCTTTCTGTGATAACAGGAAGAACTAAGGTGGTACCGCGAATTTAATGCTCTTTCGTCCTTAACTGGATGAGAGGGCTTTTTTGTTTTAAATTTATTTTAACTGCTGTAATTTTTAATCAGCAGAGTTTTAAATCCAATTGAAATTTTAAATTATGGAGGGGAATAAAGTGGAAAATTTAGAAAAAACCTATGATCCGGCCAAAACCGAAGATAAATGGTATGATTACTGGCTGGAAAACAATTATTTTGCACCACGGGAGAAGATAGAAGATGAGCAGGGGACTTTTAGTATAGTAATGCCTCCCCCAAATATTACAGGTCAGCTGCATATGGGCCATGCCCTGGATAACACCTTACAGGATATTTTAACCCGCTGGAAGAGGATGCAGGGTTACCGCTCTCTCTGGCTTCCCGGTACTGACCATGCCAGTATTGCAACTGAGGTTAAGGTTGTAGATAAGATGCGGGAAGAGGGTGTGGAAAAGGAAGATATGACCAGGAACGAATTTTTAGAAAAAGCCTGGGAATGGAAAGAAGAATATGGAACCAGAATCACCAATCAGCTCAAAAAAATGGGTTCTTCCTGTGACTGGTCCCGGGAAAGATTTACCCTGGATGAAGGCTGCTCGGATGCGGTAGAGGAAGTTTTTATTAAATTATATGAGGAAGGCTTAATTTACCAGGGGGACTATATTGTTAACTGGTGCCCAAGCTGCCACACTACTTTAAGTGATATCGAAGTTGAACACAAAGAAACTGAAGGTAAATTTTATCACTACAAATACCCTTATAAAGACCGTGAGGGTTATATAACCATTGCCACCACCAGACCGGAAACAATGCTCGGTGATACTGCAATTGCGGTTCATCCATCTGATGAGCGCTATAAGGATCTGGTTGGGGAAAAGGTAATTGTTCCTTTAGTTAACCGTGAAATTGAAATTATAGCTGATGAGTACGTTGACAGTGAATTTGGGACCGGAATGGTTAAAGTTACACCCGCCCATGATCCAAATGACTTTGAGATCGGACGCCGCAATGATTTAGAGACTGTGACCGTAATTGATGAGGATGCTAAAATGACAGAGGCAGCCGGTGAAGCCTATGCCGGTCTGGACCGCTACGAGGCCCGCAAAAAGGTAATTGAGGATTTAGAGGCAGAAGATTTACTGGTTAAAATTGAAGACCACCTGCACAATGTAGGTGAGTGCTACCGCTGTGATACAGTAATTGAACCCCTAATTTCCAAACAGTGGTTTGTTAAAATGCAGCCGCTGGCAGAACCGGCCATTAAGGCAGTAGAAGAGAGTGATATTAATTTTGTGCCTGACCGCTTTTCCAAAGTATATATGAACTGGATGAATAATATTCGCGACTGGTGTATATCCCGACAGCTCTGGTGGGGTCATCGAATTCCGGTTTATTACTGTAATGACTGTGATGAGGTTATTGTAAGTAAGCAAGAACCTGAAAGCTGTCCCAACTGCGGCAGCAGCAGTCTGCACCAGGATGAAGATGTTTTAGATACCTGGTTTTCATCTGCTCTCTGGCCCTTTTCAACCCTGGGCTGGCCTGAGGATACAGATGACCTGGAGAGCTTTTATCCAACTGATGTTTTAGTAACCGGTAGAGATATTATTTTCTTCTGGGTGGCCCGAATGATCTTTATGGGACTTAAATTTCAGGATGAAAAACCTTTCTCAGATATCTATATCCACGGTTTAATCCGTGATGCTCAGGGAAGAAAAATGAGTAAATCTCTGGGTAATGGAATTGATCCTTTAGATATTATAGAACAGTTTGGAGCAGATGCCCTGCGCTTTACCCTAATTACTGGTAATACACCGGGAAATGATATGCGTTTTAGAGAAGAAAGACTGGAAGCCAGCCGCAACTTTGCCAATAAGATTTGGAATGCTTCCCGTTTTGTGCTGATGAACTTAGAAGATTTTGATCTGGATGATTTTGACGAGTCTGATTTAAAACCAACTCTGGCTGATGACTGGATGAAGAGCAGAATCAGCACTGTTGCCGGTGAAATAGATGATGCCCTAGAGCGTTATAACTTTGGTGAGATGTCAGGCAGTCTTTATGATTTTATCTGGAATGAGTTCTGTGACTGGTATATTGAGCTTTTAAAAGCAAGGTTATATCAGGATCAGGATCCAGAGGCTAAGCTGACAGCTCAGTATTATGCCTTAAATACTTTAGAAAGTCTGCTCAGGTTATTACATCCGGTAATGCCCTTTATCACCGAAGAAATCTGGCAGAAACTACCCGGAACTGAAGGGACAATTATGAGAGCTCAGTATCCTAAAAAAGATGAAGCAGGACTCAACAAAGAAGCTGAAGCAAAAATGGATCTGGTAATGAGTGTTATTAAATCAGTTAGAAATATTCGCAATGAAATGAAGGTTAATCCAGGCCGCAGAATTAAAGCTTTACTGTCAGCACCGGCAGCAAAGGCGGAAATTCTGGAAGAGGGCAGAAGCTATATCGAAAATTTAGCCCGCATTAAAGATTTAAAAATAGGTGGGGAAGATATAGAGCGTCCTGATAAGGTTTCAACTTCGATTGTCAGTGAAGTAGAAGTGATACTCCCCTTAGAGGGAATGATTGACCTGGATAAGGAAATAGCAAGAATGGAAAAAGAAATTGAAGAAATGGAATTTGAAATTAAAAGAGCAGAAGGCAAGCTAAATAACGAAGGTTTTGTCAATAATGCTCCAGCAGAACTGGTTGAGCAAGAAAGAGGAAAACTCAAAGAGTACAGAGAGAAAAAAGAAAAACTGATTGAACGCAAAAAAGAATTAGCAGAGTAATATGTTTAGTACCCGGTACAAAACGGCCGTTTTGTACCGGGTTAAAAAGAAATTAATCACAAAGAGATCGACTTTTGTCGATTTTTTTATTTTAGATAGAAAAATAAGACAATAATTAATATCGCTTTTATTTAATATTAAAAAAGAGGATTTGCAGTTTTTAACTAGAAATAATTTTATAGAGACGATAAATTTTTTGAATATTTTTATATCAGCTGGAAGGGATGAAAAATTAATTATGAGAGAGTTTTTAGAATTAAATTCTCCAGAAAAATTCTGGCAGGAAATTAAATCTTTTTTAAGTGATAAAAGTTTGGAGACAGAAAAATTAAGTCTGGAAAATTCTTTAGGCAGAATTCTGGCAGAAAACATTTATTCTCCGGTTGATCTGCCGCCATTTAGCCGTTCAACTGTTGATGGTTATGCAGTTAGAGCAGCAGATACTGCAGGGGCATCAGCTTCGATGCCCACATATTTTGAAATTGCAGGCAGTATAGAGATGGGAGAAAAAACTGAGTTAAAGATAAAAAGTGGTCAGGCAGCTGTTATCCCTACAGGAGGAATGCTGCCTGAAGGAGCAGATGCTGTTTTAATGATTGAAGATACAGAAAAAATTGAGGAAAAGACAATTGAAAGTTTTAAAGCCCTGGCAGCTGGTCAAAATCTGGTACAGCAGGCTGAAGATATTGCTCAGGGTGAATTATTATTTAAAAAAGGACATAAAATTATGGCCCGGGATATTGGGGCTCTGGCTGGCCTCGGGATTACTGAGTTTAAAGGAACTGCTCGTGCCCGGGTTTCTGTAATTTCTACCGGTGATGAGCTGATTCCTGCAGAAGCAGAGGCCAGAACCGGTCAGATTAGAGATATCAACAGTTATTCTCTCAGTTCTTATTTAAATAAAATCGGAGCAGCTGCCAAAAAAGTAGGGATTATTGAAGATAAATTTGAAAGTCTAAAAGAAGCAGTAAAAAATGAACTCAAGCAGGATTTAGTTCTGATTTCTGGAGGAAGTTCAGTTGGTATTAAAGATATGACAATTGATCTTCTTAATTCTTTAGGTGAGCCGGGAGTGCTTCTGCACGGACTGGCTATTAAGCCTGGAAAACCAACAATTCTGGCAATTATAGAAGACACAATAGTAATGGGACTTCCCGGTCATCCCGCATCAGCCTGGACTGTCAATAATGTTTTAGTTAGCGAAATTGTGAGAGTTTTAAATGGAGAAAAAAAAGCAGCTGAAATTGGCAGCCAGGACAATAAATATTTAATTAAAGCTGAGTTAACAAGAAGTCTGGTTTCTGATAAAGGGAGAGAGGAATATATTCCAGTTAGAATCCAGAGAAAAAATGATAAACTGCTGGCAGAGCCTCTGCTGGGTAAATCCAGTTTAATTACAAATCTGGCTTATGGAGATGCAGTTTTAAAAGTTCCCAGTTCTCAGGAAGGTAAAGAAAAGGGAGAAATTGTAGAACTGAGTCTGATAGAATAATTTCAGTACAGATCAGTAGATAATTTAATTTAAGGTATAATTTTCCCGATATTTATTTCAAATATATAAAAGAGAAAGGAATTAGATTATGGTTAAAAAATACTTAGACAGGATATCACTGGCTGCTGCTTTAGATAAACTGCAGGCTGAATTTAAAAATTTAAAGACAGAAAGTGAAACAATAAAAACTGTTGAGGCGGAAGGAAGAGTCACCTTTAATGGCATTAAAGCCAGACGCTCAGCTCCTGATTATTATGCTTCGGCAATGGATGGAATTGCTGTTCTGGCAAAAAAAACAGCAGGGGCCAGTGAGAGAGCACCTGTCAGATTAAAAATTGGAAGAGATGCAGTGCCGGTAGATACCGGAGATCCAATCCCGGAAAAGTTTAATGCTGTTATTAAAATTGAAGAGGTCAACCAAATTGATCAGAATACTTATTTGATAGAAAAAGGAGTTCCACCCTGGAATCATATTCGCTCAATTGGAGAAAGTGCAGTTAAGGGCAACCTGATAGTGACTGCCAACCATATTTTAAATGATTATGATATAGGAGCCCTTTTGGAAGCAGGAGTAACAGAGATTGAAGTCTATCAGAAACCACTGGTGACAATAATTCCTACCGGAGATGAGCTTGTTACTGCTGAGGAGACTCCTGCCAGGGGAGAACTGGCGGAATTTAATTCGCAGATGGTGCGGGCTGCCCTCAAAAAATGGGGGGCAGAAGTTAAAATCACTAAAATAATACCCGATCAGAAGGATTTAATAGAAGATCAAATTACTTCGGCAGTAAACGAAAGTCAGCTGGTAATTGTTCTCTCAGGTTCTTCAGCCGGCAGAGGGGATTATACAATTGATATTTTAAAAAATAAGGGAAAAATATTATTCCACGGTGTTAATATCATGCCCGGGAAACCCCTGATTGCTGCTGAAGTAGAATCAAAGCCTGTATTTGGACTCCCTGGCTATCCACTTTCCGCCTGGCTGGACAATCAATTATTTATTCGAGAAATCATCTATCAGCTTCAGGGAATTCAGGCTCCGGCCTTTGAACAGCAGCAGGCTGGACTAAAAAGAAAGCTGACTTCGGAGATAGGTTTAGAAGAGTTTTTAAGAGTGAATTTAATTTATGATTCAGAAAATCAGCTGACAGCAGTTCCTCTAAAGCGAGGTTCTTCGGCAATGGAATCAATTGTCAGGGCAGATGGAATTATGAGAATTGCCGAAAATAAGGAAGGGCTTCACCCTGGAGATCAGGCTCCGGTGATGCTTTTAAATACTAAAAACAAAATTGAAAATAACTTACTTTTAATCGGCAGCCATGATTTGAGCCTTGATTTAATTAGGAATGAAATCAGAAAAAGAAACAATAATTTTGAATTAAAACTGCAGTCTGTGGGCTCTATGGCCGGTTTGACAGCTCTCAGGCGGGGAGAATCACATTTAGCAGGTGTACATCTGCTTGATCCGGAAAGTGGTAAATACAATATCTCATATTTGAAGAGATTTTTTAAAGGTCAGAAATTGGTGATTTTAAATTTAGTTCACAGAGAACAGGGATTATATTTAAAGCCAGGAAATCCCAAAAACATAACAGAAATTAATGATCTTACTAAGGAAGGACTTAATTATATTAACCGCCAGCGCGGCGCCGGCACCAGAGTTTTATTTGACTACTTACTTGCCAAAAACAGTATTGATCCGGCTCAGATAGCGGGATATGAAAAAGAGGAATTTACTCATATTGCAGCAGCAGCAGCTGTAGGTCGCGGTTCGGCAGATGCTGCCCTCGGTATTCGAGCAGCAGCTGAAGTAATGGAGGTAGATTTTTTAGCACTGGCAGAAGAAAAATATGATCTAATTTTTAGAGAAGAAATTCTTAGTGATCCCCGGATTCAAAATTTAATTGAGCTGATTAATGATACTCAGCTCAAAGAAAAAATAGAAAGCCTGGGTGGATATGACTGCCGGGATAGCGGCAAGATGAATATAATGGACTTATAAATTGGAGGCAAAAAATGCAGAAGTTAAAGGACGAACTGGGCAGAGTAATAGATTATCTTAGAATTTCAATTACAGACCGCTGCAATCTCCGCTGCCGTTACTGTATGCCTGCTGATGGAGTTGAAAACAAGTCTCATCAGGAAATTTTAAGTTATGAAGATATTTTGAAAATAGTAAAATTCGGGAAAAAACTTGGGATTAAAAAAGTTAGAATTACCGGAGGAGAGCCTCTGGTTAGACTGGGAGTAGAGGATTTTATTGCAGCTTTAAACAGGCTTGATTTAGAGGATATTTCAATGACTTCAAATGCAGTTCTGCTTTCTAAAAAAGCGGTTAGATTAAAAAAGGCAGGTTTAGATAGAATTAATATTAGTCTGGATACCCTTGATTCAGAGAAGTTTAAAAAAATTACCAGAAGAGATAATCTGACAGATGTTTTACAGGGGATTAAAGCTGCTTTAAAGGCAGGGCTTGATCCGGTTAAACTAAATGTTGTTCTGATGAAGGGGCTAAATGATGATGAGCTTTTTGATTTTGTGGAATTAAGCAGAAAGCAAAAACTTAATGTCAGATTTATAGAATACATGCCCCTGGGTGGTGAAGCAGAGGCAGAAAAATTTGTCAGCAGTCGGGAAATAAAAGATTTGATCAGCCAAAAGTTTAATCTGCTGCCTGCTGTTGCTAAGGGTAATGGACCGGCCAATTATTTTAAACTTGAAGGAGCAGAAGGAACAATCGGTTTTATTTCTGCTTTAAGTGAACATTTCTGCAGCAGCTGTAATCGACTGCGTTTGACAGCAGATGGCAGATTTAAACCCTGTCTTGCCGGAGATCAAGAAATATTAATTAAAGGATTTAGTAAAGAAGAAATAAAAGCCGCCTACCTAAAAGCACTGGAAATTAAACCTGTCTGTCATAACCTGAGTTTTGAGCATCAGGATTACAGCAGAAATATGTCCCAGATCGGAGGCTAAATATATAATGGAAAAAGAATTTTCTCATTTAGATCAAAATGGTAAGGTGAAAATGGTAGATGTTTCAGAAAAGGAAGTAACAAATCGTGTTGCCCGGGCAGCAGGAGAGATAAAGATGAAGGCAGAAACCCTAAAAATGATTAAAAAAGGCAATTTAAAAAAAGGTGCAGTTATTGAGACGGCCAGAATTGCCGGTATCACTGCTGCCAAAAAGACCTCGGACTTAATTCCAATGTGTCATCCCCTGCTTTTAAGCAGTATTAAAGTTGACTTTGAGCTTGATTATGAAGATAAAATTAAAATTGAGGCAGAGGTCAAAAACAGCGGCCAGACAGGTGTGGAAATGGAAGCCCTGACAGCAGTTAATCTGGCAGCACTTACAATTTATGATATGGCCAAAGCAGTTGATAAATCAATGGAAATTAATAATATTCGATTAATCTATAAAGCCGGAGGGAAGAGTGGAATTTATGAGCGCAGAGAATAACTTAAAAATTAAAACAGCAGTTTTAACAATCAGTGATAAAGGTGCAGTGGGAGAAAGAAAAGATTTAAGCGGTCCTGTAATTAAAGAAATGATGGAAGCTATCGGAGCTGTAATTGTCTATGAAGAAATAATTGCTGACGAAAAAGAAGAAATTAAAGCAAGTTTAATAAAAATTGCAGATCAAAATAAGGCAGATCTGATTTTAACTACAGGTGGTACAGGTTTTGCTGAAAGAGATATCACCCCTGAGGCAACACTGGAAGTGATCGAAAAAGAAGTGCCCGGAATTCCGGAAAAGATTAGAGCTGATACGATTTCTATTACTCCTCAGGCAGCTCTCTCTCGAGCCAGAGCTGGAATCAGAAAACAGACCTTAATTATCAATTTTCCGGGCAGTCCCAAAGCGGTTCGCGAATGTCTTGAAGCAGTAATCGAAGTTATTCCTCATGGTGTTAAGATTTTAAAAGGAGAAATTACTGAACATCAACTAAGTCACAATCATAATCACTAAGACTATTTAAATAATAATTTTGTAAAAAAGCTGAGAATAATTTTGCTGACTTTTTTACTTAAGATTTGATTTTTTTCTGCTAATATCTTAATATTTTATTGTAAGCAGTTTAACTTATACAGAATAAGACAGTCAATGATCTATGAATAAAGAGGTTTAGAAGGAGGAGTAATAATGGAAATGATAGGGGTCAGTGCTTCTTCCAGTAAAGCTGGTAAGACGACTTTAATTTCCTTAATGTTGGAAGACAGCTGTGCTAAAACTGCAGTTATCAAAACTTCGATCGATAATGAACTGGATCAATATAAGGTGATCAATGATCCAAAGGTAATTAACCAGGCAGGAACTGATACAGCCAGAGTTATTGAGCATGGAGCGGATAAAGTGATTCTTTTAGAAAGCCCTGCTGCAGAACTGCCGAGTGCTTATCAGCTGGCCCGGAATCTTTTGAATGATGATATAGAAAGGCTTTTTATTGAAGGAAATACAATTATTAATTTTTTAAATCCGGATTTACTTTTTTATCTGGAAAATAAGGATAAACCCGAAAAAGAGTCAGCAAAAATGGTAAAAAATAGAGCTAATATCAAAATTAATACAAATACACTGCTCTCAGCAGGCAGACTTGGTGATCTGCCATTTACAGTTCAGCCGGAAAAGATGACCTGTTATCAGGCTCATCTCTTAGCTGATTTATTAAAGATGTCTGTTCCTCAGGTTGGCAAAATTGTAAAAGAACAGGATGTAAAAATAGTAAAATGTCAGCTTGGATTATTTTAAGATCCACTGGCACTGGGTACCTGGTAAAATTAGCTAATTAAATTTTACCTTCGATTATTCCAAAATTTTACAGGTGCCCGGTACTAATTATATTTTCGGTAAATTTTTTTTGCTAAACTTGACTAAGAGTCGAAAAAATGATAAATTACATATAGACAAACTAAGGAAGGTGAATAATTTGCGTAGAGCAACTATAACAGGTCTGGGTAAATACCTCCCGGAAAAAGTAATGACAAATCATGATTTAGAAGAAATTGTAGATACAAGTGATGAGTGGATTAGAACAAGAACAGGAATCGAAAAAAGAAGAATTGCTGCCGATGATCAGGCTGCATCTGATTTAGGAGTAGAAGCTGCA
>JBKHFK010000049.1:0-9805 GCA_046540295.1 Halanaerobium sp. | reverse complement strand
TTATAGACAGAGGTTTTATAAAAAAGAAGGCAGAAAAAGCAGCCAAAAACTTTGCCGACAGCAGTCTGGATGGTTTTCAGTCACATGGGATTAACAGGTTTCCAGAATTTATTATGATGATTGACGAAGGTTATATAGATATCAATGCAGAGCCGGAAAAAGTTGATCAAAATGGTAATATAGAAATTTTTGATGGAAATTTAGGTCCCGGTAATTTAAATGCCCAGCTGGTAATGGAAAAGGCAATCAAAAAAGCCAAAAAAGAAGGTATTGCAGCAATGGCTCTGCGTAACACAAATCACTGGATGCGGGGAGGTGCTTTTGGCTGGCAGGCAGCAGAGGCAGGCTGTGGAGCAATCTGTTTTACCAATACTCTCCCCAATTTACCACCCTGGGGAGCTAAAGAGTCAAAGCTGGGGAATAATCCTCTGGTGATGGCGATTCCGCGTCAGGAAAAACATATTGTTTTAGATATGGCAGTTTCGCAATATGCCTATGGTACATTAGGAAAATATGAGATGGAGAATAAGGATTTACCCCATCCTGGTGGTTATAATAAAGAGGGGGAATTAACTACTGATCCAGGCGAAATTTTAGAATCAATGCGGCCCCTTCCTGCCGGTTACTGGAAGGGTTCAGGTCTTTCCCTGATGCTCGATTTATTTGCTTCCTTACTTTCAGGAGGTTTAAACACTTTCCTAATTGGAAAAAAAGAAAAAGAGCATTCAGTTTCTCAATTATTTTTAGTTTTTGATATGGAGGGAAAAATCGAAAAAGAGCGAATTGAGGAAACCGTGGACTCAATTCATTCAGCAGAAAGAGTTGATCCTGAGCAAAAGCCAACCTATCCTGGAGAAGGAACATATTTAAGGAGGCAGGAAAACAAAGAAAAGGGAATTCCAGTAAAAAAAGAAGTCTGGGAGAAGATAAATAGTTTATAGTCAAAAAACCGGCAGCTTTCTTAGTTGGGAACTGTGTTTTAAGTCTATAATTCCTGTATCCAGCCATATAAGCTATCAAATCATTGCAATCAGGCTGCTTATTGCTTATGCTATTCCTAAGAAATAAAAAATTAGTTTTAGCTAAAGCAGAAAGGAGCAGTCAAAATGGTGGATCAAATGGTAGAAAAATATGAAGACTTAATTTTGAGTGTAATTTTTAAAGAAGATAGAGATGTACTGCAGTGATGGGATTAGCACAATTAAGCTACTCCAGAGGAAAAATAAATTATTCTGGACAAAATGCAGAAAGACCCTCTTCTAAATAGAATATTATTAAAAAGAAAGTACTATAATAGAGAGTAGTTAACTTAATTTTATTAATAATTTTGGAGAGGGTTTTTATGGATCAAGCCAATACAGGTTTGCATGAACGCTTAAAAAAGACAAAAGCAATAGCAGAACTGGGTCAGGGAATGGATGCAGGAACATTAAACGAATATTCTCATCAAATTGCTCTATATCTTCTACTTAAAGTTTTTAAAAGAGAAATAAATAATAATGAGCAGCGAAGTCGCAGTGATCTGATTCAGTTGACTGTGGAGATTCTAAGAGAAATGCAGCTTAATATAAATTTGGAAGAAGTTGAAAGACTGGTGGATGGAGTTCTCTACTCAGGGGATCCCAGACAGCAGTCATATTTTCATGTCAAAATTTATGATGAAACTTCAGGCAGTTTTAAAGATTTCAAATACCGCTATTTAATACCAGATCGGGAAGCCTCAAACTGGCAGGAAGGTGGGAGTACAGTTTATCGACTTTCCGAAATTTCACAGGAGATAATTTTTATTACCCGTGAGATTCTGCAGGAATTTGGCTTTGACTTAGAACAGTTCTACACTTTACAGCTAATTAAAAATGGAAATTTCAAGGAAGCCAAGGGCAGTGTCAGCAATTTGATTGCCCGAGTCCGCAATCTGATCAAAAAAGAAAAGGACTGGCGGGAGGATATTCTGCGCAATCCGGGGCTTATTTTTTCGGCCTATAAAGAGCGGCGTCGGCGGACTGAAGCAGAGGTCAGGGAACAGTTTAAGGAAGAGAAAAAGGTTTTTAGTGATATTTTTGTCTGGCGGGACAGGCTGGATACTTTTGAAAATGTTGATCAAAAAGAAGGAGAACTCTTATTTGAAGAACTGGAGCGGGCAAGAGCCCTCCATGATTATCTGGCAGAACTGACTGTTTCTAATCTTTCACTGGAGCTGCAGTTGAGGCGGGAAAATCCTGATATTTTCTGGCAGACTTCACGTTTGAGTTTCAAAAAAGATTTCTGGCAGAATACGGTACTCAAATCCGGCCTGCCTCAAATGGAAGATCTGGAAACAATGCTCAATCCACTCTTTTCCCCGGCACAGGACTTTATTTTCCCCCTGGACTGGGCCTGGTCAGAACAGCAGCTTTACAGTTATTTAGAAGAAAGTGAAGGAGAAGTTGAAGTAATGGAAATCGAATCAGCGCCAGAGCGGGAAATAGACTGGGAGCTGACAGTTGAACTCTGGCAGGATGTTTTTAAAAAACTGCTGACAGAAGGAGAATTTAAGTTAACTGAACTTAACAGTTTGAGCACAGAGCAGAAAGAAAAATGGCTCAGCCAGCAGCTTAATCTGGAGCTTTTTATGATGTTTATTATTACCGATATCAGATTGAGAATTGTAGAGGAATACCCGGGACTGGATGAGCGGCTGCTCTTATTCAATAAACTTGTAGCTCATAAGTCGGAATTTGCTGAGCTGGCAGATAGAAAAATTTCAGCCAGACTGACCGGCAGCAGCAGAAAAGTAAATTTGCTTGATCAATTTATCATCTCAGCCTATAAAATTTATCTGGAGGAAGATTAAAATGGCATTTAAGCAGGAAGAACTCGAAAATGGAGCCGCTTTATTTTTTAAATTACTGGATGAGCAGATTTTATCAGTCTCTAACCCACTGGCAGAAAAGTACAGAAATAACAGTGAAATTCATAATATAGTCAATACCATGGCCGCTGAGGCAGGACTGAGAGTTTTTTCTACAGCTAAAAATGTACATCTGGTCTCAAAGGGCAGGGGCTCAAGTTTTGCTAATTCCTATACCCAGATGAAGGAGAAATATTCCGGCTTAAGGCGTAAACGCTACTTTTATCTGGCCAATATCATTATTTCCATCTTTTTAGCTGAAATTGACAAGGAAAGTCATGTTCGGATTCGCTGGGAAGAAGAAGGGATCTCCTATCACCGGCTATCTGATCTGGTAACTGCCACTTTAGAGAGCTGGTTGGAGCGCAAAAAGGAAGACGAAAGTTTTACAAAAAACTGGTCAATTGCAGTGGAAGAGGTGGCTGAGCTCTGGCTGACTGAATTTAGTGAGTACAGATTGAATAAAGATGAGAAGGTTGATGTGACAAGAACCAAAGGTAACCGCTTATCTTTTATTAATACAGCTCTAAAACCTCTTGTTGAACAGGAACTAATCATTGATCAAAGTGATGAGCTGAAACTGATTCCAAAGGCAGAATTATATGAGCGTCTGGATGAGCTTTACCATAATCAGAAGCGCTACAACAAATTTAAGGATTTAATTTTAGAAAGCCGAAAAGAACTTGAGGAGGAAGAAAAAGATGCCCAGACTGAGTAAAATTCGAATTACAGGTAATAAATATGATGGCTTTCAGAAACAGCACCGCAATTCCATTTTTGATCTGGAAGCTGACCACAGCCTTTTTACCCTCCAGAATGGAAGCGGCAAGGGAGTAATGCTGCAGCTGATCTCCCAGCTCTTAATTCCGGGAACAGCCTGGGGTAAGCGGAATGGAAATAAGCTGGAGGGAATGTTTTATGACCGCTATCAGGTCTTCCAGCCCTATACCTTCCATGTAGTTCTGGAATGGAGGCTTGACGGTGGTGAAGACAAAAAACTTCTGACGGGAATCTGTGTCTCTGCCCATAAACAGCAGAGCACCACAGATCAGGAGGGGAAAGTTGGACTTAAATATTTTCTCTATACCCATCAGTATCAGGGTAACAGCCGCTTTAGTCTCAGCAATCTTCCTCTTTATACTAAAAGCAGTGATCAGGTGCTCGAATATGAACGGCTGGAAGAATTTATCGATCAGAACCGCCAGGATTTTATAAAATATTCCAAAACAGCAGTTTCCAGCCTTAATTCCGAATACTATCAGTATTTAAGCAGCCACGGAATTTACCGTTCTGAGTGGGAGATCATGAAAAATATCAACCGCAGTGAGGGTGGACTGGAAAAATATTTTTCTCAGGCTAAGGATAACAAGGCGCTTTTTGACCAGCTGATTATTCCTGCTGTCAGTGAGAGTATCAGCTATTACAATGAGCGGGAGAAGAATTCTCTGCTTAATATTTTTGTGGATAATGTAAAAATCGCCCGCAACCTGCCCGAACTACTGTCGCGGCGGGAGGATTTAAAAACCCTATCCCAGATGGTGGATCCTCTTTTAAGTGATGCCAGGCAGGGACTGCGGCTCAAAGAAACCAGAGAGATGATCAGAGAGCGGGGAAATAATTATCTGCGAGGAATTGCAGACCGCAGAATCTTTTTAGAAAATGAATCCCGCCGCAGTCAGCGGGAAAAAGATAAAACTGAAGCCAGAATTAAAGAGTTAAACTTTGAAGCGGAAAACTTAAAATACGTAAAAAAACTGCGTTCTTTAAATGAGCTGAAGGCAGAGCAGGAAAAAGCAGAAAACAAGCAGCAAAAACATAAGGATGAGCTCGAGCAGCTTAAGGCAGAAAAACTGCAGTTAAAGCTGAATCAGAAATATTTAAAATTAAATGGCTTAGAACAAGAAGCTGCTGTCAGAAGAGAAAAGATAAATTCTCTGAAAGCCAGATCAGAGTTTAAGGAGCTGGAGGCCGAAATTAGTCAGCTAAAAAGGGTGACTGCCGGAAAAATAGAAGCTTTAAACTCTAAAGTTCAGCAGTCTGCTGCTGATTATTATTCCTATCAGAAATATCTGCAGGAGAAAGTTGAGCAGCTGGAAGCTGAGGAGAAAAAACTGGAGCAG
Organism: Halanaerobium sp.; assembly: GCA_046540295.1. GTDB lineage: Bacteria > Bacillota > Halanaerobiia > Halanaerobiales > Halanaerobiaceae > Halanaerobium. The sequence goes on along the minus strand of JBKHFK010000049.1, from coordinate 4,795 downwards.
AAAATTAGAGATGAACAGCAGCTTAAGTTTGAATATGAACATCAAAAACAGCAGCTGGAGGACGAAAAAGAAAAGCTGGCCCGCTCTTTTAACCCTCTTGAGCTGGAGACTCCGGAGTATCTCCTGCAAAATTTAGAAAATGATAGAGAAAAATTAAATTCAAAACTGGAAAAGTTGGAAGAAGACTTAAAAGAGCAGGAAAAGCAGCAGGATAAGCTGCAGGAAGAAAAACAGCAGACTGCAGTTCAGGCTGCAGCTAAAGAGACTAAGGTTGAAAATCTAAAAACAGAACTCAAAAAGCAAAAAGCAGCTGAGGAAGAGCTATTTTCACAGCTCATAAAAAGCCTTAATCTTGGTAAATTTGAGGAATTCTACAGCAAACAGTGGCTGCAGCAGCAGAAAAATGAACTTTTAAAACTGATCAATGAGAAAAAAGAAAGCCTGCAGGAGCTGAATGCAGATAAGTTTGAACTCCAGCTTGACCTTAATTTAAATGACAGAGAATACTGGGTGGCCAGTCTGGAGCAGAAAAGGCTCTATCAGAAGATTAAGGAGCTTGACATCCGCGTCTATTATGGCAGTGAATTTCTATTTGAACTGGTTGAGGAGCGGGAAAAATATCTAAAGAACTATCCCTTACTGCCCTATGGGCTGGTGGTAGTTTATGAGTCAGACTGGGAAAAAATAAAGGCCAATATTTCTCTGGCTGAGATAGCTCACTTTGCAGTGCCGATCTTTATTAACCACCAGCTGGATGGTGAAGAAGCCGAGCTGCCCTTTAAACTGCTTTCCGGGAAGGAAAAGAAATTTACTGAGGAGAATAAGAATTTTGAGCAGTGGTTCAGCGGCCTCAAAAATAAAGAGGCTGAAATCAGGGAAACAATTTCTATTCTGGAGCGTAAACTTAAAAACTTAAATCAGCTCAATTATCGAGCAGAAACCCTGCTGGCTGAAAAGTCTGCAGCTGAAATAAAAACTGAGCTGGAAAAAGAAGAATCAGAGCTGGAAAACCTGGAGACAGAAATTAAAAAATATGAGCAGCGAATTAAAAATAGAGTTGAAAAGATTAGCGCTTTAAAGAGAGAGTATCAACAGAAAGAAAAAGAACTAAAAGAGCTAAAAGAAAATCAGGAGCAGGTTGAAGAATATCTGGAGTCTAAAAGGGCTCTGCAAAAGAAAGAAGATCGCTACCGGGAAGCTCTGGCTGAGATCGAGCGTCTGGATGGGCTGCTCATGGAAAATAAATCCGAACAGAAAAAGAAGCAGAAAGAGGAACTGAGGCTGGAAAATGAATTTGAGAACTGGCTTGAGGCTTACCGCAGTTTTGCCGGCAGCTTAAATGAAATTTTGAGTCAGCAGGAAGCTGAGCTTAAAAGTGAATTCCAGAAAAAAGAGCTGAACATTTCTCCTCACAGTCAGTATCCAGACCTTTTTAATTTCAGGCAGCATCAGAGTTATCAAAACTACGAAAAAATAATTTCACTACAGAAAAAGGAAGAAGAAAAGGCAGCCGAGCTTAAGTATTTAGAAGAGGGGCTGCAGAAGCTTTTAAGTGAAATTAATCAATTAAAGACTGAATTAACTCAGCTGTCGCCTGACTGGGAAAAGCGGGATTATGATTTCAAAAGTGAGAGCCAGCTTGAGACTGCACTGGAAGAAATAAGAGAGCAGCTTAAAAGGAGAGAGCAGGAAGCACAGAGCTTAAAAGATGAAATTTTAATCCGCAGAGGTAGGCTGGAGACAAGAGAAAATGAGCTCCAGGAAAAGGCGGCTGAGATTAAAGAGCGTTTTCAGCGTTCAGTTCAAAGCTGGGAAGAGGTAGAGCTTAAAATTAAAGAACTGGAGATTAAAAAAGAGCTGAGTGAAAATCGAAATTATCTCTCCAAATTGGAGGAGATGCTTTTAAATTATCAGGAAAAATTACAGACTTATAATAATCTGACTAATAAGCTGGAGTACTACCAGCTGGAGGCAGCTAAGGGTGAGCTGAATGCAGGAGTTAAGGAAGAACTTAAGGATTCACCGGCAGCAGTAATCGAAAGCTGGGAAAATGACTACCGCAGCATTGAAAATAAACTTCAGGCTCTCAGGGAAAAAACTGAGGATAACTTCTATCATTTTAAAAATGATGTCAAAGATGTGGTGGAAAATATTACTTTAAAAAATAGTATTAATGAAAAGCTGCTCCATAACTTTAGAGCCAGTGACTATCAGTATAATTATGAGATGTTAAATTCATTTAAAGAATATATTAATAATGAGTTAAATACAATTGACCGCAATAAAACTGAGGCGGAAGAAGCCAGACAGCAGTGGGCTGAGCGTTCAGCAATTCATGTGATGCGGCTGATAACTTCGATGAAAGAAATGATCAGTAATATGGTCTATCACAATCAGCGGGGTCATGCCTTTCCCTTAGTTAGACTGCGTCGAGATGATCTGCTGCCAGATGATGAGGAAGAAGTAATTACCGAACTTAAAGAATATTTTCTGGAGCTGATCAATAAGTTTAACCAGGAGGAGATCGATGTTGAACAGCTGCCGGATTATAAGCTGAAGGAATACTGTGGAGATGCAGCTCTTTTCTCAAGAGCTCTGCGCGGCCGCTACCCGGTACTTCAGGTCTATAAAATGACCGAGAAAAATGAGTTTTTACATGCCCGTCCCCAGGATTATTTTTATTCTGACTGGGAATCAGTGATTCAGGGTAAGGGTAATGGACCTGAGGGAAGCGGCGGCCAGTCACTTTCGATTAATGCTTTTATGATGATGATGCTTTTAAATTACAAAAAACAGCGCTTTGATAAGTCAAATCCCTGGACAGTACTTTTTCTGGATAATCCTTTTGGTAAGGCTTCGGCTGCTCATGTGCTGGATCCAATTTTTAGGATTGCCGATAAACTTAATTTTCAGCTGATAGCCTTTGCAGCTCCGGAGATTATCAAAACTGAGATCAGTGAGCGTTTTCCAATTTTCTGGGCCTTAGAGATAGGTGATACCGAGCGCAACCAGGGAGTTGTCAAAGGACAGGTGATCTATGGTGAAAGAAGAACAAAAGTGGATTAGACTTTTTGAGAAATTTAAAAAAGATGAACTGGCAGGGAGACTCCGCTTTCAGCTGGCTGACTTAGAGAATTTTATTAAAAATAGGCTGGGTGGAGCCTCTGCCTATCAGACTGCCGGCGGCTATCAAAATTTCTATCAGCTTTTAAAAAAGCTGGAAGCTGACTTTAAAATTAGGCCTATCAAAAGTTCTGATTTTAATCAGCGCCAGCCCAGACTAAAAAAACGCTGGACATTGATCAAGGATGAAATTTCAGGCTGGCAGGAAAAAGAGATCTTAAAACTTTCGCGGGTGCTGAAGCTTAACTATTATCTAAAAAGACCGTCTCAGCAGACAGAAGAATTAAAAGAGAAACTTTTCAGCCTCTGCAATTTTTTGGGCACTAAAACTGAACGGGAATGGGCCAGTCGGGAAGAGCGTTCCCTGGAATTATTTGCAGATGAGAAATTTTTGAGCCGGGCTGAGGGAAAAAAGCTCCTAAATAATTTAAACTTAAGTCTGGCCGATTTAAAGGCGCAGAAATATAATCATCTATTTGTCTACTGGACCCTGGACTCGACTCAGTTTAAAAATATTTTGATTATGGAAAACCATTCTGCTTTTATTGGAGCCAAAAAGGCGCTGGCTGCCGGGATTGATATTTTCAGCCTGGATATTGATACTGTAATTTATGGTGGGGGCAAAAAGATAATCAGCAGCTTTTCTTTTCTGGAGGAGCTGCTGGGTTTCGATGCTGCTGAGCAGGAGCTAGAGGCAGAAAATTTTGAGCAAAAATCTAATCGGAAGGATTTGCTTGCTGAGCTGAATATTTATTATGCCGGTGATTTAGACCCGGAGGGACTGGCAATCTTCACAGCCTTAAAGGACAAATATCCAGAATTTAAGCTTCAACTGCTGGGAGAGTATTATCAGCTACTTTTAGAGCAGGCCGATAACTTTTATCCCTGTCAGAAAAGACAGAACAAAAATCAGCAGGTGCTGGCCCGGGTACAGAAAGAATTCAGAGCCCAGGGATTTTCGAAGCTGGCAGCAGAACTGAAACAGGCCTGGAAAAATGATCTGCGGCTGCCGCAGGAGTTGGTGACACTGGAGGTTTATAAAAAATATTTTGTTTAAATAAATTTAAATTAAGTTAGAGGAGGACCTGTAATAATGGACAAACAGGGAATAACAATGGATTTATATTCTGAAGAAAATTTGGATGGACAGAATTTAGATTTTGATAATAGAGCAAAACCAGATATTATGGATGATATCAGCCGATTGATGGATCAGGCATATGGTGAAACAAGATATAAACTTTATGATGTGGGACGCAACGATCCCTGTCCCTGCGGCAGTGGTAAAAAGTATAAAAAGTGCTGTGACCGGGTGAGGGCAGAATATGATGAAGAATATTATGTAGAACAATTGTCTGAGACTAATAATTTGGATGAAGCATATGCTGTTTTAAGGGAGGCGGAAAAAAATTATCCTTTGGATATTGGTTTTATTGTAGAATTAATATTAGTCTCTGCTAAAAAAAGGGATTTAGAAGTTACTCAAGAAAAAATGCTTAAACTCTGGCGTTTGATTGGCTTAGAAATGGGAGAAAACCTGCTTTTGATGCTGCTGGGTATGTTAATACAAAAAGATGATCTTCAGCAGATAAGGGAGATTGAATATAGTCTGAATCCGAAAGAAATTAATAATCCAGATCTTTTAATAATGTTTGCCCTGATTAATGCTATG
>JBKHFK010000048.1:0-9924 GCA_046540295.1 Halanaerobium sp. | reverse complement strand
AGGTTATTATGAAACCTTCGCCTGATGATATACAGGAAATCTATCTGGATAGTTTGAGAGCACTGGGAATAGAACCAGAAAAACATGATATTCGTTTTGTAGAAGACAACTGGGAATCCCCAACTCTGGGAGCCTGGGGCTTGGGCTGGGAAGTCTGGCTGGATGGTATGGAAATAACTCAGTTTACTTATTTTCAGCAGGTTGGTGGCTTTAAGGCTGATCCGGTGACAGTAGAGATTACTTACGGTTTGGAAAGAATTGCGATGTATCTTCAGGAAGTGGAAAGTGTATATGATTTATGCTGGGTTGAGGGAGTAAAATATCATGATATTTACCATAAAAATGAAGTAGAGCAGTCAAAATATAACTTTGAGGTTGCAGACATTGATCGTTTATTTGAATTATTCGATATTTATGAAGCAGAGGCAGAAAATTCACTGGCAGCAGATCTGCCTTTAGCTGCCTATGATTATACTTTAAAATGTTCACATACCTTTAATCTTTTAGATGCCAGAGGAGCAATCAGTGTAACCGAAAGAACCAGATTTATTAAGAGAGTTAGGAAACTGGCTCATCAATGTGCAGCCAGCTATTTAAACTCAGGAGAACAGGAGTGATAATGATGGCAAAAAATTTAATTTTTGAAATAGGAACTGAAGAAATGCCGGCTGCTTCTATGCAGAGATTTAGGGAAGATTATTTAAAAACAGCAGCAGCAATTTTTGATAATAATAATTTAGAATATCGGGATATAAATGTTTACTCTACTCCAAGAAGACTTGTTCTCGCAGTTGAAGAAATGGCGGAAAAGCAGGAAGACCAGCGCGAAATAGTCAGGGGTCCGGCTGTAAATATTGCTTTTGATGATGATGGTCAGCCGACAAAGGCTGGCGAAGGTTTTGCCCGCGGTCAGGGAGTAGCAGTTGAGGAACTGATTGAGAAAGATGGTTATCTCTATGCCGAAAAGATAGAAAAAGGGGAAAATGCAGCTGATATTTTGGCTGATATTTTAAAGAAAATAGTTGATCAGGTTCCTTTACCAAAAGCTATGCGCTGGGGTAGTGTTAAAATGGAGTTTATCCGCCCCATTAAATGGCTTTTAGTTTTATTTGGTGAACAGGAGCTTGAACTCGAAATTGCGGGGGTTAAAAGCTCTAATTTTAGTATTGGTCATCGTTTTTTGAGTCAGGGACAGGTTAAAATTAATGCTGCTCAAAATTATTTTTCTGCACTTGAGTCAGCTTCAATAATAGTAAAACAGGATAAACGGAGAAAATTAATTAAAGAACAGATTGCAGAGTTAGATTTATCAGCTCAGGCAGTGATTAAAGATTCTTTACTGTCAGAGGTAATTGATTTAATCGAATATCCAACAGCTTTTAAGGGTAGTTTTGCTGAAGAATATTTAGAACTGCCGGCAGAAGTTTTAATAACTGCTATGGAAAAACACCAGCGCTATTTTCCAGTAATGACTGAGGATAAAAAACTGCAGGCTGAATTTATTGGTGTTCGTGATGGCGGCAGAGAATATCTTGATGAAGTAATCTCAGGTAATGAAATGGTTTTAAAGGGAAGACTGGATGATGCCCAGTTTTTCTTTGCTGAAGATCAAAAATATGGTTTTTTGAATAGAACAAAAGATATTAAAGATATAGTTTTCCAGAAGGATATAGGCAGTGTTTATCAGAAAGTAGAAAAACTGCAGCAGATAACTTCCAGCCTGGCTGAACTGCTGAACTATAAGCCTGAGACAAAAGAAAAGGCTGTTAGAGCAGCTGAAATCTGCAAAAATGATCTGGCTACGGAAATGGTAAATGAATTTGCGAATCTGCAGGGATTAATGGGAAAGGAATATGCCCTTTTAGAAGGGGAAAATGAAGAAACTGCAGCAGCTATTTTTGAACATTATTTACCGCGTTTTGCCGGTGATAAATTACCTGAAACAAAAAGTGGTGTTCTGCTGGCAGTGGCAGAAAAGCTTTTTAATTTAAGCAGTCACTTTCTTTTAGGGAATATCCCAAGTGGTTCTCAAGATCCCTTTGCTTTAAGAAGACAGGCTACCGGTCTGCTGAGAATTATTTTAGATAGGGAATTAGAAATTAATATTGAAGAGTTAATTGAGCTTTCAATGAAAATTGTTGCAATAAATATGTCTAATTTTGATACTGCAGCTGCTGAGCTAAAAGAATTTATTAAGCAGCGGCTGGAAAATTTACTGGCTGAAGAAGAAGTTAGGTATGATATAATCAATGCAGTAATTAATGTTAATGATCAAAGCCTGCTTGACCTCTATCAGAGGTCTCATAAGCTGATGGAGTTTAGATCTGAGAATCCTGATTTATTTGTTGATTTAGTCAGAGGTCTGGTAAGAGCTAAAAATATTAGCGAAAAGGCGGAAAATAAATTAGAAATTGATGCAGGATTATTAGTTGAGGATGAAGAAAAAGAATTATATAAAGCATTTAATCAGCGAGAAAAAGAAATTAAAGAATTTTTTAATTCCAGTCAGTATCAAAAGGGATTTTATTTACTGGTTGAACTAAAGGAATATATTGATGGGTTTTTAGATAATGTAATGGTTATGGTTGAGCACAGTGATCTTAAAAATAATCGTCTTGCTTTATTATCCCGTATTGCTGAGTTGATGTCAGAGATAATGGATATTGAAGAAATAGCTCTAGACTAATAATTAAACCGGGGTGAAAATTATGAGTAAACCAAATTTAATTGCTTATGCAGTGTCCGACTCAACCGGTAAAACAGCTAAACATTTAATGGAATCAGCTATAGGACAATTTCCTGATTTTGAAATCAAAATTAAGTCTTTTTCATTTGTTCGTTCACTTGATAGGATTGAGGAGATAATTGAAAAAGCGAAGCTCGATAATGCAATTATTGCCTATACTTTTGTCAAAAATGAGATGAGACAGCATTTAAATCAACTTGCAGAAAAAAATAAATTGGAATACATTGATATGATGGATCAACCTTTAGCTATGCTTGCAGAAAGGTTGGAAGTTGAGCCCAGAGAAGAATTTGCTCTAAAATATAAGTTAGATGAAGAATATTTTAAAAGAATAGAGGCAATGGAATTTACACTTAGATTTGATGATCTAAATGAATCTAAAGGGATAGCAGAAGCAGATATTGTTTTAGTCGGAGTTTCCAGAACTTCTAAAACCCCACTTTCTGTTCATCTATCCTATCTGGGTTATAAAACTGCCAATGTACCGCTGGTACCGGAAGTAGAAATACATCCTTCAGTTTTAGAAGACAATGCTGATAAAGTAGTTGGTTTAACTATAGATCCAGAAAAGTTAAATGATATTCGGATTGAAAGATTAAAAAAGATGGGGCTTGGTGATGATGCAACTTATGCAGCTAAAGAAAGAATTAATGAGGAGTTTGAATATGCTGACTCCATAATGGAAGAGATTGGCTGCCCGATAATTGATGTTACTGATAAAACTATAGAAGAAACTGCCGTAGAAGTGCTTTCGTATTTTAATGATTAGGAGCTGATATTATGTTTTCCAGAGTTGAACAGCTGGAATGGGAAAAAAATAAGCTGGCAGAAACTGCCTGTTTGAGTTCTGAAAGTAGAGGCCGCTTAAAAAAAGAAGATGATTGTGATATTCGCACAATTTTTCAGCATGATCGAGATAGGATAATTCATTCAAAGGCCTTTAGAAGACTCAAACATAAAACTCAGGTTTTTATTGCACCTGAGGGAGATCATTATAGAACTCGTCTAACCCATACTCTGGAAGTTTCGCAGATTGCTCGGACAATTGCCCGAGCACTTCGCTTAAATGAAGATCTGGTAGAGGCTATTGCTCTGGGGCACGATCTGGGACACACTCCTTTTGGTCATGCCGGTGAGGCTGCTCTGACAGAAATTACCGGAGAAGAGTTCAGGCATAATCTTCAGAGTCTAAGAGTTGTTGATCTAATTGAAAAAAAGAGCAGTGGCAGCAGAGGACTTAATTTAAGTATAGAAGTTAGAGATGGTATTCTGACACATACAGGAGATAAAAAACCTTTGACTCTGGAAGGGCAGATTGTTAGAATTGCTGATCGGATAGCATATATTAATCATGATATCGATGATGCTTTAAGAGCAGGGATTATTGCCCAATCTGATCTACCTGAAGATGCAATTTCTGTTCTGGGGGATTCTCATTCTAAAAGAATAGATGTCATGGTCAGGGATTTAATAAATTCCAGCTGGCAGCAGCCTGAAATAAAGCGCTCAGATGAGGTTAAAAAGGCAACTAAAAATTTGCGAACTTTTTTATTCGAAAATGTTTATATTGGTTCAGAAGGTAAAAGTGAAGAAGGTAAGGCAAAGAGATTGTTAAAATTGCTTTATGAATTTTTTATGGAGAATATTAATTATATTCCGGATGAATATCTGGAGTTTGAAAAAAATCATAAACAGGCAGTAATTGACTATATTGCAGGTATGACAGATCGTTATGCAATTAATCTGGGGAGAAAATATTTTATTCCTACTCCCTGGTTCGACAAAAATCGCTAAAACTTTATCTGTTAATCTAAATAAATGCAGGATTAATAATCTTTTTAGAGAAATATAACTACAGGATAAATGTTTTGCTAATTATGAAATTAAATTAAGGTCAGGGTGGATAAATTGGCCAGATATTCAGATGAATTTATTGATGACTTAAAAGAAAATGTAGATATTGTAGATTTAGTTTCTGATTATATTGAACTAAAAAAATCAGGAAATAGATATAAGGGTTTATGCCCTTTTCACAGTGAAAAAACACCATCATTTTTTGTGAATCCTGATAATAACTTTTATCACTGCTTTGGCTGTGGGGCCGGTGGGGATTCCATAAATTTTGTGATGGAAATTGAAAATTTAACTTTTGTTGAATCAGTTAAGATGCTGGCTGAAAGAAGTGGGATGGAGCTTCCAGACCTCAGCAATCAACAGCGTCAGCTTTATAAAGAACGCGAAAAATTATTTTCTTTAAACAAATTAGCAGCGCGTTTTTATAACTATCTATTAACTGAAACAGAGATTGGAAAAGATGCACTCGATTATTTAAAAGAACGTGGTTTTGATCAATCTGCAATTGAAGAATTTAAGCTTGGTTATGCAGCTGATGAGTGGCAGCTTTTACTTAATTTTTTGCAAAAAAAAGGTTTTAGTATTGATCTAATTAAAAAAGCCGGATTAATTAGTGAAGGAAAAAACAATTCTCATTATGATAAATTCAGAAACAGAGTAATCTTTCCAATCTTTAATAATCGCGGAGAAGTAATAGCTTTTGGAGGTAGAATTTTAGAAGTTGAAGATAATTATGGTCCTAAATATTTGAATTCGCCGGAAACTCCAATTTTCAGCAAGAAGAAGAATTTATATGGATTACATCTTGCTAAAGAGTCGATTCGGGAAAATAACAGCTGTATTATTATGGAGGGTTATACAGATGTTATTCAGGCCCATCAAAATGGTTTTGAAAACTCAATTGCTTCTTTAGGAACTGCTTTTACTGAAGAACAGGCTAAATTGATTAATAGATTTGCGGAAAATGCCTATATTGCTTATGATGCAGATACAGCCGGTAATAAAGCTACTTTAAGAGGTCTTGATATTTTAAGTAGTACTGGAATTAATGTTAAAGTTATTCAACTGGATGAGGGAAGTGATCCTGATCAGTTATTAAAAAACAAAGGTAAAGAAGTTTTTGCTAATTTTATAGAAGAAGCAGTTAATTTAATAGATTTTAAAATTAATATGATTATTAGAAATAAGGATCTTAATGAACCTGGGATTAGAAAAAAAGTTTTAAGGTCGATAGTTGACCTGTTAAGTCAGGTCAGTGATAATCTGGAAAGAGAAATTTATATTGAAAGGGCAGCAGCAAAAACAGATTTTAAAGCTGATGTTCTGGCTCAGGAAGTGGAAAAAGAATTTAAGCAAAATAAAAGCAGGAATTATCAAAGAAATAGAGAAAAACAAAATAAGCAAGCTGAAAAAACATTTGATTTATATTCACAATTATCATATTATCAAAAAGTTGAAGAAGAAATTATGGCTCATTTTATAAGCAATCCCTCACTAAGAGAGGCGCTTGCTGCCAGGCTTTCTAAAAATGATTTTAATGGCAGAACTGCTCAGCTGGCCGAATATCTTTTTAAGGGTAGTGTAATCAGTAATTCGGTTAAACTTGATAAAGTTAAAAATGAATTAGGAGATAAACTCTTATCTTACTGGTCAGAAATCCTGGTTAAACAGGATAATTCTTTAACAAAAGAACACATTCTGGAGCTGGCTGAATATTTAAGTTCTAAAAGAATTAGTCGCAATAAAAAGAAGCTATGTACTCTGCTCAGTAAAAGAGAATTAAGTTTAGATAAATTGAACCGTATTTTATTAACATTTTATAATCTGAATTACAATATTGAAAGGAGGGACTAAAGTGGCTGAAAAAGATATGAGTCCTGCTAAAATAGATGAAGTTAAGGATCTTGTCAATCGCGGCAAAAAAGAAGGGGAATTGACCTATGAAGAAATTATGGATGCCCTGGAGGATATTGATTTAGATTCAGAAGATATAGAAAAAATCTATGATATATTTGCTGAGTTAAATATTGATATAGTTAATTCTAAATTAGAAGAAGATGAAGATGAGGAAGATGATGAGAACAGTGGTCTTGATCTGAGTGTTCCCAAGGGTGTCGGGATAGATGACCCTGTTAGAATGTATTTAAAAGAAATAGGTAAGGTTGATCTTTTAACTGCTGATGAAGAGGTAGAACTTGCCAAAAGAATGGAACAGGGTGATGAATGGGCCAAACAGCAGCTTGTTGAAGCTAATTTACGGCTGGTAGTAAGTATTGCAAAAAAATATGTTGGCCGTGGAATGCTTTTTCTTGATTTAATTCAAGAAGGTAATATGGGTTTAATGAAGGCAGTGGAAAAATTTGATTATACCAAAGGTTATAAGTTCAGCACCTATGCCACCTGGTGGATCAGACAGGCAATTACTCGTTCAATAGCTGATCAGGCAAGAACAATTAGAGTACCTGTCCATATGGTAGAAACAATTAATAAATTAATCCGAGTTTCCAGACAATTACTTCAAGAAAAGGGTAGAGAACCCAAGGCAGAAGAAATTGGAGAAGAAATGGACATTTCTGCTGAAAAGGTACGAGAAATTATGAAGATTGCCCAGGAACCTGTTTCTCTGGAAACTCCTATTGGGGAGGAAGAAGACAGTCACCTTGGTGATTTTATTGAAGATGAAGATTCTCCTGCTCCGGCTTCAGCAGCATCATATATACTGCTTAAAGAACAGCTGGATGGAGTTTTAGATACTCTTACTGATCGAGAAAAGCGGGTGCTTGAGCTTAGATTTGGAATTGAAGATGGACGTCCAAGAACTCTGGAGGAAGTAGGAAAAGAGTTTGGAGTTACCAGAGAGAGAATCAGACAGATCGAGGCTAAAGCACTGCGCAAATTAAGACATCCAAGCCGCAGTAAAAAGCTGAAAGATTATCTGGATTAAATAGCATAAAAGGGTAACTGGAAGTATTTATGAGATATTACAATATTATCATTAATATTTCTGCTAAAAATTAAAAAATAACTCTTGACCTGAACTCATTTCTATCATATAATTATTTTTGTCGTCACAAATAACTGATTTATTTTTAGCAGAGGGCCCATAGCTCAGCTGGTCAGAGCAACCGGCTCATAACCGGTTGGTCCCAGGTTCGAATCCTGGTGGGCCCACCAAGAATACAAACACCCTGTTCTTTAATTAGAGCAGGGTTTTTTGATTTAGATTAAGCGTTGAGAAGACAATAGGAGGTCAATTTATGGCAAAGACAGCAGAAGTAATAGAACTAATGGGAAAAATTGCACCCACTCATCTGGCAGAAGACTGGGATAATGTTGGGCTTCAGGTTGGAGATCTTTCTCAGGAAGTAGAAAATGTATTACTGGCACTTGATTTTAATCAGCAGCTTTTAGCTGAGGCATTAGAGAAAAAATGCCAGTTGATTATTACTCATCATCCTTTTATCTTTAATGGTATAAAATCTGTAGATGCTCAGAATGAAAGTGGAAAATTAATATACAGGCTGATTAAAAATAATATCTCTTTATTCTCTGCTCATACTAATCTGGATATTGCAGATGGCGGTTTAAATGATTATCTAATAAAAAAGCTGGATGTAGCAGATATTTCCATTTTAAAAACAACAGAAAGCCAAAGTTATTATAAGCTGGTGACTTTTATTCCTGAAGCTAATTTTAAGGAAGTTCGGGATGCTCTTTATGCTAAAGGAGCTGGAAAATACAAAAATTACAGCCACAGCGGTTTTTACCAGCAGGGGACTGGTACTTTTAAAGCATTAGAAAATTCAGATCCCTATCTCGGTCAGAAAAAAAGTTATAATGAAGTAAGTGAATACAGATTTGAAGCTATAGTGTCTCCAAAAAATTTAGATAAAGTAATTAATACCCTGCTGAAAGTTCATCCTTATGAAGAACCAGCCTGGGATCTTTATAAGCTGGAAAATTTAAAAAGCAAGAAGGGAATTGGCAGAGTTGCTGATTTAAGAGAAGAAACTGAACTGGAAAGTTTAATAGCTAAAATTAAAGAAAAATACCAATTAGAACATCTAAAAGTAGTGAAGGTTAAAAATAAAATTAAAAGGATTGCTCTCTGCAGTGGCAGTGGAGCTGATTTTATTAAAGATGCCTATTATCAGGGAGCTGATTTATATTTAACAGGAGATGTAAAATTTCATGAAGCACAGAGGGCAGAAGAACTGGGGATTTCTCTTATTGATTTTGGCCATTATGGCAGTGAAAAATTTGTCAGGGAGTTATTATTTGATAGGCTAAATGCGGAAGCCTCAACAAAATTAAAAAAAGAGCTCAATTTTATTAAATCCAGTGTCAATACAGATCCCTGGGATTATCAGTAATGTCTATTATTACAGGCTTTTTAACTTGAGTAAATCGCTTGACATATTATAAATCTGGTGGTATACTTTATATGGTAAAAAAATAAGTTAACCAGATGATCGCATCTTTTTAAGATGAGGAAAGTCCGAGCTCCACAGGATAGGATGCCGGGTAACACCCGGTGGAGGTAACTCCCAGGCTAGTGCCACAGAAATATACCGCTTTTATGAAAGGGTTTTCTTTAAAATTTTTTCATTAAAGTAAGGGTGAAAAGGTAAGGTAAGAGCTTACCGGGTTTCAGGTAACTGGAATGCCAGGTAAACCCCATCTGGAGTAAGTCCAAATAGGGAGAAAATAAAAGTGATCCGCTTTTCTCCGGGTAAGGACGCTTGAGGTTACAGGTAACTGTTTCCCCAGATAGATGATCATCTAATACAGAACTCGGCTTACAGGTTAACTTATTTTTTATCTATTATATTTTAAATTTTTATAAAAATCAAAAAAGAGGTGTTTAGATGGAGAAAGCAGTAATAAATGTAATAGAATATATTGATACGGCAGTAAATAAAACAGAACAGTTTAATGATTATTCTCCTGAAATGAGTAATAAAGTGCTGGATAATAGAATTATGACACTCGAAGGTTACATAAGATATATTGAACGGGAAACGATACCCAGACTGGAGAATCTGCTTGAAACGCTCGAGGAGGTAAATAATGGTTGATCAGATATATTATAAAATTCAGTATCCTTTAAAAAAGGCTATAGATTTAATGAAGGACTTAGACAGTCATGATTTAGATTCTATCAGTGAAGGTTTAAGTGATTATGATAGAGAAAAAATCGCCAGTTTTATTGAGGAATGGAATAGTGGTGGTAAAGAAAAAATTTCAGCCTTGATCAGTGATTTAAGAGCTCATCAATAGATATATTTTTAAACCATAGCTAAATTGGCTGTGGTTTTTCTTAT
>JBKHFK010000047.1:0-10167 GCA_046540295.1 Halanaerobium sp. | reverse complement strand
TTAAGCAGGATTTAATATTTTTTTAGAGAAGTATAATTAACATAAAGGTAAATTATAATTATTAAATTAAGGAGATGAGCTTTGGATGCAGGAAATTAAGAAAATTGATCCGGAAGTAGCAGCAATTATTGCAGAAGAAGAGAAGAGACAGGCTCAAAATATCGAATTAATAGCTTCAGAGAATTTTGTCAGTTCTGCAGTGATGGAGGCAGCTGGTTCAGTCTTGACGAACAAGTATGCAGAAGGTTATCCTCACAAAAGGTATTATGGGGGCTGTGAGGTAATTGATAAGGTAGAAGAATTAGCAATTAAAAGGGCAAAAGAATTATTTGGGGCTGAACATGCCAATGTACAGCCACATTCTGGTTCACAGGCCAATCAGGCAGTTTATTTTTCTCAGGTACCTGAGGGTGGAACAATACTGGCTATGGATCTTACCCATGGAGGTCATTTAACCCACGGCAGTCCGGTCAATATGTCAGGTAAGTACTATAATTTTGTGCACTATGGTGTTACAAAAGAAAAAGAAATTATAGACTATGATCAGGTAAAAGCTTTAGCTGAAGAACATCAGCCGGATTTAATTGTGGCCGGGGCCAGCGCCTATCCCAGAGTAATTAACTTTAAAAGATTTAAAGAAATTGCTGATTCAGTTGGGGCTCTTTTTATGGTAGATATGGCTCATATTGCCGGTCTGATAGCAGCCGAATTACATCCCAATCCTGTTGAAGCTGCTGATTTTGTAACAACCACCACCCATAAAACTTTAAGGGGAACCAGAGGGGGAATGATCCTCTGCAAAGAAAAATATGCCAAGGATATTGATAAGGCTATTTTCCCCGGTATTCAGGGAGGACCCCTGATGCATATTATTGCAGCCAAAGCAGTTTCTTTTAAAGAAGCTCTAACAGACGAATTTATGGAATACCAGCAGCAGATAATTGATAACGCTCATACTCTGGCTGAAGAATTAAAAAGTTATGGCATGAGATTGGTATCCGGTGGTACTGATAACCATATGATGCTGGTTGATTTAAACAACATGGAAATAACCGGTAAAGCAGCCGAAGAGGCTCTGGATAAGGTAGGAATTACGGTTAATAAAAATACAATTCCTTTTGAAACCAAAAGCCCTTTTGTAACCAGTGGAGTTAGAATTGGAACACCTGCTGTTACTACCAGAGGAATGAAAGAAAAAGATATGAAGAAAATTGCAGAGTTTATTTTTGAAGCTTTAAAGAATCTTGAAGACGAAGCAAAATTAAAAGAAATGAAAAAAGAGGTTCATGCATTTTCGGCTCAGTTTATGGATTAGATTATATAAGCTAATAACGAATGGACCGGGGCAACCCGGTCATTTTTTAATAATATAAGAATAAAAAGGTGATATTATGGATATTAAAATGATTGTATTTGATCTGGATGGAACTTTACTGGATAGTGAACATCAGCTGCAGGAAAAAACAATTGAAGCAGTTAAAAAGATAAGAAAAATGGGAATCAGGACTCTTGTTGCAACAGGTAGAATGTACTGTTCTGCCAGGCCGCATACTGAGCAGCTGGGGATTGTAGACCCTGTAATTACATATAATGGTGCTTTAGTTGTTGATCCAAAAAATCAGGAGCAAATTTTTCATCAACCGATTCCATTTGAGATAGCCAAAAAAATTACCAGAATGGTGGTTAAAAATGACTATCACCTGCAGCTATATATTGATGATAAGTTATATGTAGCAGAGGAAAATGAATTTACTGATCGCTATCAGGATATTTCTGGCATTAAAGCTAATGCTGTCGGCAGGCTGGATGAATTTTTAAATGCTGAGCCAACAAAAATGCTGATCATAGAAGAAGATGAGGATAAACAGCTTGAGATCAATAATTTTTTAGAAGCAAATTTTTTAGATCAGGTTGAGCTTTCTTCTTCCTATCCTTCTTTTATAGAAATAACAAAAAAAGATATGTCAAAAGCGGTACCTGTAAAAAAACTGGCTGCAGAATTTAATATTAAACAGGAAGAAGTTATGGCTTTTGGTGACGGTCTAAATGACCTTAAAATGATCGAATGGGCGGGTAAAGGGATTGCCATGCAGAATGCTCATTCAGAACTGCTGAAAAATGCTGATGATACAGCACCTGACCATGATCAGCTGGGTATTGCTCGTTATTTAAAACAGCATTTTAAACTTGACCTTGATTTAAATATTTAAAAATACTTAAAGTAAATTAAATGACTTTCAGAATTATGCATTTTTAAGCTATTTATGTTATAATTAAAGATGGCGATTCAATGTAGTCTTTGTTCAGAACTGGAGGGATTTATTTGGAAATTTTTTCAATTTTAAAATCTACATTTAAAGATTTTTATGAAGATTTATTTAAACTGGTACTGCTCAGTTTGGGCTGGTTTTTTATAAGTTCTGTTTTGTTATTTGCTGTTTTTATTGGTCTGACCAGTGGCTGGTATTTAGTTCTTTTACTGCCGCTGATTTTTCTGGGACCGGTGTTTTTAACATCACTTTATGGTGCTAATGAAATTTTAGAAGAGGGAAAAGTTGCTTTTAAATCTCTTTTTTCATATTTTAAAAGTAATTTTTGGCGAGGTTTTTTAGTTTTTTTAATTTCAGTTATTTTATATGCTATTTTTATAGTAGATCTACGCTTCTTTTTATTAAAAGGACAGGAAAACATCTGGCTTTTAGCGTTTGCTTTTTTATTTGCTTATTTAATCATTTATTTTTCAATCTATCAGGTCTATTTATGGGGGCTGTTGATTGTTCAGGGAGATAAGTCACTTAAAAATATTTTTAAAAATGCAGTAATTTTAAGTCTGGATAATATAGTATTTTCGCTGCTCTGGTTTCTGGCAATTTTCTTATTAACTGTAATTTTATTTGTGATTGGAATTGGTCTTCCAGCTGGCTATATCGGAATTGTTGGTCTGTTAATTATTAAAGGAACAAAAGAAATTCTTGCAAATTATTAAAATAATAAATATAAATTTAGATTAGTTTATTGGGAGAGTGGAAAAATAATGAAAGAAT
Organism: Halanaerobium sp.; assembly: GCA_046540295.1. Taxonomy (GTDB): domain Bacteria; phylum Bacillota; class Halanaerobiia; order Halanaerobiales; family Halanaerobiaceae; genus Halanaerobium. Next base: position 7,123 of record JBKHFK010000047.1, on the reverse strand, counting down.
ATTATTTAGGTCTGGATCTTGGTGGAACAAAAATTTTAACAGGACTTGCAGATAGTGAAGGGAAAATTGTAACAAGATCACGCAGAGATACTGAGGCTGATCTTGGAGAAGATAAAATTATAGAAAATATGGCAGCAACTATCGAAGATGTACTGGAAAAAACCGGGATTAGCAAAAATGAGGTTAAAACTCTGGGAATCGGCAGTCCGGGACCCCTGGACTCTAAAAAGGGTATTATAATTGAAAATTCAAACCTGCCCTGGAAAAATGTGCAGTTAGTTGAGAGAATGGAATCAGCACTGGGAATTAAAACTCTCTTACAAAATGATGCTAATGCTGCCGCTCTGGGTGAAAAATGGTTTGGTGCTGGTAAAACAGTTGACAATATGGTTTACATAACTATTTCTACCGGAATTGGTGGGGGAGCAATTATTAATAAGGAACTATTTACAGGTGTTAATGACAATGCCTGTGAGGTAGGACATACGGTTATTGATCCTAATGGTCCCCTCTGCGGCTGTGGTAATCACGGCTGTCTGGAGGCTTTTTCTTCCGGGACTTCTATTGGCAAAAGAGCCAGAGAAGCTGCAGCAGCCGGAAAAAGCAAAGAAATGCTGGACCTGGCTGATAATATTGTTGAAGATATAGATGCTGTTATTTGTGCCCAGGCAGCATATCAGGGTGATCAGGCAGCAAAGGATATTTTCAAAAATGCCGGCTATTATCTGGGTATAGGGCTGGGAAATGTTGTTAATACTTTTAATACAGAGATGATAATTTTAGGTGGAGGAGTTATGAAAGCTTCAGATCTTTTTTTAGATGAGGCGATAAAAACTATGGAAGAAATTTCGCTGGCAGGATCTTTAGAAATGGTATCAGTTAGAGAAGCCGAACTTGGTTCTGATATTGGTTTAATGGGAGCTATAGCTGTGGCAATGGAAGACAGGTTAGTAAAAAATGATTGATCAAGATAAAGTTTTAGTTCTTGATATTTTTAACCGCTTTGATCTTGAAATTAAAGCAGGGCGTTCCGGTATTAAAAGAGAAGTTAAGGTAAGTGATATTAAAAGGCCGGGAATTGAACTTGCTGGATTTTGGAAACATTTTGTTCCGGAGAGGGTTAATTTAATAGGTAGAACTGAGCTTTCATTTTTGCGCGGACTGGATGGACAAATTTTAGAAGCTAGGATTGAAGAATATGTAGATTATAATCCGGTCTGCATTATAGTTGCCAGAGGTGAAGAAATACCTGATTATTTGCTGAAAAGAGCAAATCAAAAGGGAATTCCTGTTCTATCAACAGAAATTTCTACAACCAGATTTAGCAGTATGCTGCTAAATTATCTGGAAGAAAAACTGGCCCCGGTAAAGGTGATTCATGGAGTGCTGGTAGATATCTATGGTATAGGAGTTTTGATTAGAGGCCAGAGTGGAATTGGAAAAAGTGAAACAGCTATTGAGTTAGTTAAACGGGGCCACCGTCTGGTAGCTGATGATATTATTGAAATTAAAAAAATTGGTGAGCTGCGCTTAAGTGGTACAGCCCCTAATAATTCTCGTTATTTTTTGGAGATGCGGGGCATTGGAATTATAAATGTTAAAACACTTTTTGGTGCAGGTGCTGTAAAACACGATTCTCCAATTAACCTAACCATTAAATTGGAAAAATGGGTAGAAGGAGAAGAATATGAAAGACTTGGTATTGACAGCCGCAAAACAGAAATTATGGGTTTAGAAATTGATGAGATAATAATTCCGGTCAAACCAGGAAGAAACCTGGCTCTGGTTTTGGAAGTTGCAGCCATGAACTACCGAATGAAGACTATGGGCTATAATGCTGCAGTTGATTTTACAGAAAATATAATGAAAAGATAGAAAATGTTATATAGTTGAGGTGTGGAAATGGCTCTAAAAAAAATTAAAAGTCGATGGCAAAAATTAATTATATTATTTATTATCTGTCTTTTTATTTTTCCAGTAGCTGTCAGTGCTGAAAATTATAGAGTTGTTTTTAATCATCTGGATGGAATTGGAGATGATTATGGACCTGGAGACTACCAGTATCCACAGAATAAAATATTCCAGAATAAAGGCCATTTATTCGATCTTAAGTCAATGACAATTTTTGAGTCTGAGAACAGCTATAAAATTCGCTTTTCTTTTTCTAAATTGACTGATCCCTGGGGAGCAGAATTTGGATTTTCATTACCACTATTAGAAATATATCTTGATAATCAGCCGGGAGGCAGTAATCAACTTTTTCACAGGGGGGCCAATATTAGTTTTGGTCAGGATTTTAACTGGAATAAATTTATAAAAATTAGCGGCTGGTGGGTGAGGACATATAATCCGGACAGTCAGAAAGAAGATGTATTAAATATTAATGAAATTTCGCTTGAAGAATCTTCTGCAAATGATAATTTTAGTTTGAGTAAGAGTGATAATGATATTTTTTTAACTCTACCTAAAGATGAAATAAGTTCTTTAGACAACAGCAGAATGGTTGTGATGGTAGGAAGTTTTGACCCCTTTGGTTATGACCATTTTCGTTCTTTAACAAAAACAAAAAATTACTGGCAGATTTATTCTGATAATAATATTCCAATTGCAGAAGCCCCCAGGATTCTTGATCTTTTAGTTCCGGAAGCTGAAAGTCAAAAAGAAGTTTTAAAGGGAGAATTACCGGAAGTGCCCTATCTAAAGGTTGATACCGATTCACCTGAAAGAGAACTCAGACCTGTAGATTATTTAATGCGGATAAATAATATTTCTACTGCAGCACTTTTAGCTTACATAAGTCTTTTAATTTTTATTATTTACAGATTTAAGTACCCTAATTAATTTTAAATTTTTGATGAGGTGAAATAATGACAACAGAGCCAATGAAATATGCTCGTGAAATTCTTAAAAAAGTATCGCGCAGTTTTGCCCTGACAATTCCTATGCTTGATGATCAGATCAAAGATGAAGTCCTTTTAACTTATCTACAGGACAGAATACTGGATAATTTTGAGGATGAGATTCATCCTCCGGATTTCAAACTACAGCAGGAGATGATGGATCGGGTCAGCAGAATTTTTTCGCCGGCAGATTATGACCGCAGTTCTGATTTTAAAATAATCAAAAAAAATAGTCGGCTGATCGAAAATTCTTCTCTGCAGGAATTAACTAAAAATATTGATCTAATTTATAAAGGTTATCAGAGTTTTGAACCTGAAATCCAGAAGATATCACATAAGTGGCTTGAGGAAATGAATCTGGGGATGCAGAAATATCTGAGCAGGGAGGTTAAAACTTTTGCAGAACTTGATGAATACTGTTATTATGTTGCCGGAACTGTTGGTGGTTTTTTAACTGAGACTATAATCTATAAATTTGAAATTAAGAGACAGCAGCAGGAAATATTAATGGATAACTTTAATCAGGCCGGTCTATTTCTACAGAAGGTTAATTTAATCAGAGATATTAGAGAAGATTTAGAGAGCAGAGATAAGCACTTCTGGCCTTTAAAAGATTTAGAAATCAGTGAGAAACAGCTCAGGGATCCTCTAAACAAAAAAGAGGCACTTGCTGCTCTGGAGACCATGCTTTCAGATTTAAAAACACATGTTTCTGCACTAAAGAAATATTATCAGGCTCTACCGGGCGAACTTAAAGGCTATAAAAAGTTTTTTGCTGTTAATAATGCGCTGGGACTGGCAACCATGGATAAATTAGAGAATAATCCGGCTGTTTTTTACGGAAATAAACCTGTTAAAACCTCTAAATTAACTTTTTTAAATATAATAAGAGCTCCGGAAAAGTATTTTTTTAAACAGATAGCAGAGTTAAAAGATTAGGATTTTTGATTTACCTGTTAGGAGAGGAGAAATTTTATGGATTTTTTACTTATTACTGGAATGTCTGGAGCGGGAAAATCTCTGGCTTTAAATTATTTTGAAGACAGAGGCTATTTTTGTGTGGATAACCTACCTCCAGCTTTAATTTCAAAGTTTGCCGAATTGTGTCTGCAGTCAGACCTTGATAAAATTGCTCTTGTCAGTGATATTAGAGGACGAGAGTTTTTTAATGAACTTTTTAAAGAGCTATCCAAAATAGAAAAAATGAATTTAAATTATAATATTCTTTTCCTTGAAGCTTCAGATGATGTACTGATTAGAAGATATAAAGAGAGCAGGAGACGCCATCCACTGGATGAAGAAGGAAGAATGCTGGATGCAATAGAGAGGGAACGGAAACTTTTAGAAGAACTCAGAGGAAGAGCAACTAAAATTATTGATACTGGAGAATTAAAGATTTCAGAGCTGCAGGAAGAATTAAATCAATTATTTCTGGCAGAAGAAGACAAAAATTTACTGCACTTAAGTTTGATTTCATTTGGTTTTAAATATGGTATTCCCAGAGATGCCGATCTGGTGATGGATGTCCGCTTTTTGCCCAATCCATATTATGTAGAATCCTTAAGAAAAAAAACTGGTAATGATCAGGAAGTACAGGATTATGTTATTAAGTGGCCCTCAACTGAAAAATTTTATTCTAAGTTTTTTGACTTAATTGATTTTCTGCTGCCTGAATATAAAAAGGAAGGTAAAAGCCATCTGTCAATTGCTATTGGATGTACCGGTGGAAAACACCGCTCAGTTACTACAGTTAACAAGCTGGCAGAATTTCTTGCAGATGGGGATTTCAATATTAATTTAGAACATCGGGATATCGAAAAATAAGGAAGTGTAATTATGAACCTGCCGAAATGGTTTTTTCCTGGTTTAGGTGTTAAAAGATGGTTTCTTGTTATTATATTTGCTTTTATTTTAATCAGTGTTGGGATTACACCTTTATTTGGTTTTGATCTCAGCATTTATGTCACAGAACAGCTGCTGATTATGCTCAATAATTTATTTGGCCAGCAGGCTAACTTTGTACTTAAACTAACTGCAAGCATAATGATATTGGGGGGAGTTTTTTTAAGCTATTATTCTCTTTTAAAAATCAGATCAGAATTTAACACCCATATCACACCAAATGGGGAAATTCTCGATTTGTTATATGAAAAAAGAAGATCAAATAGAGGCCCTGAAATCGTTGCTTTTGGTGGGGGAACCGGACTTTCTAATCTATTAAGAGGGTTAAAAAGAAATAGTGATAATCTGACAGCAGTCGTCACTGTTGCAGATGACGGCGGCAGCTCCGGTCGACTGAGAGAGGAAATGGGTATTCTGCCACCTGGCGATATCCGAAATTGTCTGGTTGCCCTGGCTGATCGCGAACCATTAATGGAAAAATTATTTCAGCACCGATTTGAATCAGAGGGTGGTTTAGAGGGACACAGCTTTGGTAATCTATATATTGCTGCGATGACAGAAGTTTTAGGAGATTTTGAAGAAGCTGTTAGAGCTTCCAGTAAGGTACTTGCCATTAGAGGTAAGGTTTTACCGGCTACAAATGAAGATATAAAACTGGGAGCTGTTTATCATGACCAGGAAGAAAAAATGGGTGAATCAGCTATTCCGGTTTATGATAAGGAGATTAATAAGGTCTTTTTGTATCCAGAAAATGCAAGTACAACTCCGGAAGTGAGAGATTCAATCAAAAATGCAGATGTAATTGTAATTGGTCCGGGAAGTCTCTATACCAGTATTTTGCCCAATCTGCTGGTTAAAGGAATTGCAGAGGAAATTAAAAAAAGTGATGCTTTAAAATTATATATCTGTAATGTAATGACTCAGCCCGGAGAAACTGATGCTTATACTGCTGCTGACCATGCAGAGGCAATTGTTGATCACTGTGGATCTGGTGTTTTTGACTATGTTGTAGTTAATAATCGAAAGGGTACTGCTGAACTGCGCAAAAAATATGAAGCAGAAGGAGCTTATCCTGTTCAAATTGATCATCAGCGTTTGCGAAAACTTGGATTTAAAATTATTGAAGCTGATCTTTTAAAAAAAGACAGCTATTTGCGCCATGATCCTGAGGCACTGGCTGAATTGATCTATGATTTAAATAAAAAATATAATTAAAGTAATATTTTCTATTAAAACTTTTATTTTAAATAACTACTTTAGATTTAAAGGTGATAAAAATGTCCTTTACTGATCAGGTTAAAGAAGAATTAACACATAAAGATAAATACGATTATTCTGAACAGCTGGCTGAACTGGCTGCTTTGATTAGAATTGATGGTTCGATTCAGATTTCAAATAAACATCTGGCTGTTAAAGTAACTCTCTATCATGGAAATCTTGCCCGGAGAATTTATTCGCTGATTAAAGAGCGTTTTGGTTTCAGTATTGAAATTCGGGTCAGACAGGATAAGAGATTTAATTTAAGCCACAGTTATGATATTATTGTGACTCCTCAGCCGGGTGTAAGAGAATTTTTACTGGAACTGGGCTTTTTAACCCCTGGCAATAACCTGGTTTTTCATATTAAAGATGAGTATTTAAATTCCCGTAAACTGTCTCAGGCCTATCTTCGTGGTTTATTTTTGGGAGGGGGCTCAGTCAACAGACCTCAGAGTGAATATCACTTAGAATTTCGCTGTGAAAGAGAAAGTGTGGCTGATGACCTGAAAACTCTACTTGCTAAATTTGACTTAGAAGCTCATCAGACTGAGCATAAGGGTTATTATGTAATTTATTTTAAGAGTTATGCAGAAGTAGTAAAGGTACTAAATATTATTGGTGCCCACCAGGCAATGTTAAAAATGGAAAATGATCATATCGTCAAAGAGTTAAAAAATGATGTCAACCGCCGGGTTAATTTTGAAACTGCCAACTTAGAAAAATCAGTTTCAGCCGCTCTGGATCAGCTGGAATATATTGATATTATAGAAAGAGAAGCAGGGCTTGAATCCTTAACTCCCGGCCTGCAGGAGATGGCAGAAGTGCGCAGGGAAAATCCCTATGCCTCCTTAAAGGAGCTGGGAGAGATTATTGACCTCAGTAAATCCGGGGTTAATCACCGTCTGCGCAGAATTAAAAAAATTGCTCAAAATTTAACTTGAAATTATCTTAAAAGATGATATAATAAGATTGGAAGTTAAAAAATAGATTAAACTTGCTGCTGATTCAAATATCAGCTTTGTTTTTGGCTGTATCGGGACAATTTTGTTCCGTTTGGACAA
>JBKHFK010000046.1:0-10190 GCA_046540295.1 Halanaerobium sp. | reverse complement strand
GACAGTCTAGAAGTTTTCCTTGACAGCATTTAAACTATCTCCTAGCTTCTTTTGCAGTACTGGTTTCCAGCAGGTTCAACCCAGGGCTGGATCCAGGCGCCTGTGTTTTGCTACTGTCTCCAGTACCACTTCAAAGCAGGCTACACTGCTCAACCTTGCGGTTAGAACAGGTGAACCTGGCCTTGCTATGTATTTAATAACTCGACCAGGCCTCCGCGGGAAAGGGGTCAACGCCCACATGCCATTGTGGATCGCCCCAAACCCTTATCTCTCTGCAATGGCCCCCGACTGGGCGTCAGCAGCCATTACAAAGAACTTCATCGATATGCCCGTTGACGGATTTTTAGGCCCGCCTTCAAAGATAGTATGCTGACTAGAATACTGCACCACCTGCATTTTAACTAATTATAACATATTTATATTAGCCCTTCAATTAATGCTGTCGAAGGAGGATATAATCTACTAAATCCTTTAAGTAAACTGCTTTAGCTCCAAAAATATTTAGTGATTTTTTAGCCTTTTCAGCATGCTCAAGAGCAGCTTCTCGAGCTGCTTCTATCCCCATCAATTTGGGATAAGTTGATTTATTTAGTTCTTCATCTCTGCCGACTACCTTACCCATCTTTTCGGTCTCACCAGTCTGATCCAGCAGATCATCAATAATTTGGAATAAAACTCCAATATGCTCGGCATAATTTAAAAGAGCTTTTTCTTCTTCTACAGTATAATCCGAACAGTAGAGTCCATTTAAAACAGCAGCTTTAATCAAAGCACCGGTTTTAGCCCGGTGAACTTCCTGCATTTCAGTTAAGGATAACTCCCGGTTTTCAGCAGCTAAATCCAGAACCTGCCCACCGACCATTCCCTGATAACCGGAAAATTTTGCTGTATTCGCAATAATTTTGATTTTTGATTCAGCCTCAATTTTAAGCTCTGATAAAATTTCAAAAGCATATGTTAAGAGAGCGTCACCGGCCAAAATAGCCACAGCTTCGCCAAATACCAGATGATTTGTTTTTTTACCCCGCCTCAGCTGATCATCATCCATTGCCGGCAGGTCATCATGAATTAAAGAATAACTGTGAATCATCTCCAGAGCTGAGCCAGCTTTTAAGGCAGCCTGATAATTTCCGGCCATTAATTCTGCTGTTAGAAGTGACAAAACCGGTCTCACCCGCTTTCCTCCCGAAAGCAGAGTATATTTCATTGCCTCAGTTAATTGAGGAGCTATTTCATCTTTTAAATCAATTAAATTTTCTAAATTTGAATCAACTTCTCTGGCTTTTTCATTCAAAATTTTTTTTATGGACTGCAAAATTAATCCTCCTCAATTTCAGAGTCAAAGGGAACTTCATCTGTAAATTCTCCATTATTTTTTAACATTAATTCAATTTTCTTTTCGGCTTTATCTAATTTTTGATGACAGAATTTAAGCAGTTTCATTCCCTGACTGAATTCAGTCAGAGTCTCATCCAGAGAAAGACCACCTTTTTCAAGATCTTCGACAATTGACTGCAGCTTCTCCAGTGCTGATTCAAAATCTAGCTTATTACTGTCAATCCCTTCAATTTCTTCTTCAACTTTAATTTCATTTTTTTCTTTACTCATCTATATCACCAACTTTTCTACTAGCTTTTACTTCCAGCTCCGCCAGACCGTCACTCAGGCGAGCTCGAAGCTGATCTCCCACATCAATCTGATTAATCGATTTAATAGTCTTCTGGTCCTGATCCTGGAGAATAGCATATCCGCGCTCAAGTGTTTTTAAAGGACTTAAATTATTCAGCCTCTGGTATACTAACTGATATTTATTTTCCCAGTTATTATATTTGCTTTCGATCTGATGCTTTAATTTTGTCTCCAGATTATCAAGCTCCTGTTCATAATTTCTAAAAAGCTCCTCCGGTGAAGTAAAAATTCTGCGCTCAGAAATACTCTGCAGCCTGTTTTGAAGTTCCTTAATTCTGCTCACACTGCTGTTTAATAATCTCTGAGAAAGATTTTCCAGTCTGTTTAAGATCTCTTCCCGGTTGGCAGTAGCCAGCTCAGCAGCTGCCGACGGAGTCGGTGCTCTTAAATCAGCCACAAAATCTGAGATAGTAAAATCTGTTTCGTGGCCAACTCCACTGATTACAGGCAGTTTTGATTTATAGACCGCCCGGGCCACCTCTTCTTCATTAAAAGGCCAGAGATCTTCAATCGAACCCCCACCACGGCTGATAATAATTAAATCAATATCATCCCGGCTGTTTAAGTATTCAATTCCGGCTTTGATTTCATCTTTAGCAAGATCGCCCTGCACATGAGCAGGAACTATCAAAACAGAAAAATTACCGGAGCGCCTTTTCATAACTGAAAGAATATCCCTGATAGCAGCTCCGGTGGGTGAAGTTACAATTCCAATTTTTTTAGCCAGCAGTGGAATTTCTTTTTTCTTGCTTTCTGCAAAAAGGCCTTCTTTTTCCAGTCTGGCCTTTAATTTTTCAAAAGCCTCATAAAGTTTACCCTTACCGGCCTTTTCCATCTCCCGGACATAAAACTGATATTCTCCCCGCTGGGCATAAATATCCAAATTACCTCTGGCTTCAACCTGCATTCCCTCTTCTGGCTCAAAATCCAGAGATGAATTATAACCTTTAAACATCACTGCTTTCAACTGAGAATTCTTATCCTTGAGAGTAAAATACATGTGGCCGGAGCTGTGGTGGTAAAAATTAGAGATCTCACCACTGATCCAGAAATCAGAAAGAAGAGCATCTTCTTTAATTAGAGCTTGAAGATACTCTGTGATTTCCTGAACTGTATAAATCTTTTTTTCTTTTTTTGAAAAGAGATTATCCTGATATAAATCTGACATAAAATCAACCACTCTATTTATTAGATTTCTCTAGCATATAATTCTTAATATTTTCTGCTGCTGTTTTACCGGCACCCATCGCTTGAATTACTGTAGCTGCCCCGGTAACAACATCTCCACCGGCATAAACTCCTTCGCGACTTGTCTGCTGATCTTTATTTACTTTGATTCCACCCCAGCTTTTGGTCTTTAAGTCTTTGGTATTTGAAGTTAAAAGTGGATTTGGATTCTGACCGATAGCAATAATTACTGTATCGAGTTCAAGCATCCAGTTAGAATCTTCGATTGGAATTGGGCGCCTTCTACCTGAATCATCCTTTTCTCCCAGTTCCATCTGCTGACATTCCATCTGAGCAACTCTACCATCTTCTCCGTGAATAGCAACCGGATTGTTTAAGAGCTTAAATTCTATTCCCTCTTCCCTGGCATGGTGTATTTCCTCACTCCGGGCTGGCATCTGTTCTTCGGCTCTTCTGTAGACTATATAGACATCTTCTGCTCCCAGTCTCTTAGCAGTTCTTGCTGCATCCATCGCCACATTTCCAGCACCAACAACAGCAACTCTATCGCCAACTACAACCGGAGTCTTGTATTCCGGGTATTTAAAAGCCTTCATTAGATTAACTCTGGTTAAAAATTCATTGGCCGAATAAACACCATTTAAATTTTCACCTGGAATATTTAAAAACCTCGGCAGACCAGCCCCAACTCCGATAAATACAGCTTCAAAACCCTGTTCAAATAATTCATCAACTGTAATCGATTTTCCTACTACAACATTTAACTGGATATCTACCCCCAGTTCCTTTATTGATTCAACTTCCTGATCAACTATATCTTTAGGAAGTCTAAATTCTGGAATACCATAGCGCAGAACCCCACCGGTTTCATGCAGAGCCTCAAAAATTGTTACATCAAGGCCATATTTAGCAAGATCTGCTGCTGCAGTCAGTCCGGCCGGTCCGGCTCCAATTACTGCAGCCTTTCTGCCTTCTAACTCCGGCACCTTCATCTTTTCTATTTCTTCCGGAGAAGTTTTATCTGTACCTCTTTCCATATTATAATCTGCAACATAACGCTCCAGACGGCCAATAGCTACCGGTTCATTTTTAATTCCCATAACACAGACATCCTCACACTGTTCTTCCTGAGGACAGACCCTCCCACAGACAGCAGGCAGATTATTTTTGCTTTTAATTATCTGATTGGCCTCAACCACATCCCCATCAATTACTGCCTGAATAAACTGCGGTATCGGTACATGTACCGGACAGCCCTCAACACAGGGCTGATGTTTACACTGCAGACATCTTTCTGCCTCAACAACTGCTTCTTCATCGCTGTAGCCAAATGGAACCTCTTTAAAATTCTTAATTCTCTCTTCTGGCGCCTGTTCTTGCATCGGCGTCTTTTTTTTCTGTAAAGACATTAATTATCCTCCTCGACTGCTGTATCATGTACTAAGTCTTCTTCATTCTGATAAAAATTAAGTCTGTTCATCAATTCTTCAAAATCAACCTGATGGGCATCAAATGCCGGACCATCAACACAGGTAAACTTTCTTTCTCCACCGACAGTTACCCGGCAGGCACCACACATCCCTGTGCCATCAACCATAATTGTATTTAAACTGACAATCGTTTCTACTCCATACTCTTTTGTCATATCTGCAACTGCCTTCATCATCGGCACCGGTCCAATCGCAACCACCAGATCAATATCGCCTTCTTTATCCAGTAAATCCTTTAAAATATCAGTCACATAACCATGATGACCATAACTGCCATCATCAGTGGCAATAAATAATCTATCACTATACTTCTCTAATTCTTCTTCTAAAATAATTAAATTTTTGGTGCGGGCACCAGTAATACTGATCACTTCCGCCCCCTGTTCGTAAAAACCTCTGACTTTGGGGTATAAAAGAGCTGTTCCGGATCCTCCCCCAAGTAGTACTACCTTTTGATAACCTTCCAGATCAATATGATGTCCTAAAGGACCAACTATATCCTGAATCTGATCACCCTTATCCATTTTTCCCAGTAATTTAGTTGAATAACCAACTTCCTGAAAAATAATTGAGATTATGCCTGTATCCCTTTCATAATCAGCAACAGTCAGCGGTATTCTTTCACCTTTTTCATCCACTCTTAATATAATAAAATTACCGGGCTGTGTTTTTTTGGCAATTAAAGGTGCTTTTACCTTTAATTTTTTTATTGTTGGTGCTAAAACTTCCTTTGCTAAAATTTCGTACATAATTTCCCTCCTGAATTTTTAAAACTAGAGCAAAAAAATCCTGCCTCTATATATTATTCTTTAATTGTTACCCCAATTCCTCCTTAATTCTTAAATAAATCGAACTTGAGTCAAGTTAATTTTTTCTTAAAGTTGGCTTTAAAATCTAATTGTAATATTTTATACTGATAAGCAATATTTGAAAAAAAGCCCCTTGACAAATTTAAATATTTAAGTTAAAATATTATTTGTCAGTGCGAAAGTGGCGGAACTGGCAGACGCGCTAGGTTCAGGGTCTAGTGGTCTCACGACCGTGAGGGTTCGAATCCCTCCTTTCGCACCATTTTAATTTAATAATGTATTTAAAGAGCAGATCTCTCTGCTCTTTTTTTATTTATTAATACATTTTTATACCGATCTATTTTAACTTTAAGTCTTCAGATTTTTATAAGTAAAATTAGCTAAGTCCTGCTGTAAATTCTGCAATTCTATTAATTCCTTCTCTAATCCGTTCTTCCCCAAGTGCAAACGAAATGCGGACAAAATCATCCATTCCAAAAGCGATACCGGGCACTACAGCCACCTTAGTCTCTTTTAAGAGCAGATCAGAGAAAGAAAGTGATCCTTCAATTGGATTCTGATTCAACTTTTTTCCTTTTAAATCAGAAATATCAATAAAGAAATAAAAGGCTCCTGCCGGTTTGATAGCTTTTAGACCATCAATATCAGCCAGAAGTTTTGCAGTTAAGTCCCTTCTTTTTTGATACACTTCTCTGCGTTCTTTTATAATATTTTCCAGCTCAGAGTTGGCTAAAGCTTTAGCACTTGCATACTGAGCGATTGTGTTAACATTAGAAGTGGTATGACTCTGGATTTTAGACATGTTTTTGATCCACTTTTCACCGGCAAAGCCAAAACCTACTCTCCAGCCGGTCATCGAATATGATTTAGACATTCCATTAACAATCAGTATCCTATCCTTTAACTGGGGAAAAAGTTCAATCATCGACTTAAAATCTTTGCCGTCATAAAGAAGTTTATCATAAATCTCATCACTGATAATAAAAATCTCCTGTTCAATTAACACTTCCATCAATTCTTCTATTTCTGCCTGAGAATAAAAATGACCGTCAGGATTTGAGGGAGAATTAATAATAATTGCCTTAGTGTTTTCTGTAATACTTTCTCTTAATTCTTCCGCCTTTAATTTAAATTTGTTTTCAGCTGCCGTTTCTACCAGAACAGGCTTACCACCGGCCAGTTTAACCATTTCCGGATAGGAAACCCAGTAAGGTTTAGGGATTAAAACCTCATCTCCCTCTTCCAGAATAGCTGACAACCCATTTAAAAGAACCTGTTTACCTCCATTACAGACAATAACTTCTTCAGTTGAATATTTATAAGAATAATCGGCAGCAAATTTATTTACAGCTGCCACTTTCAATTCCGGAAGACCTGAAGCAGATGTATAACCTGTATAGCCCTTTTTCATAGCCTCTACTGCAGCTTCTTTAATAAATTCGGGAGTAGGAAAATCCGGTTCCCCCGCTCCAAAACTAACCACATCTTCTCCTGCTGCTGTCAATTTATTGGCCTCTGTGCTGACAGCAATTGTTTTTGACTCCTCAATCTTTGCAATTCTTGCTGAATATTTCATTTTCACACCCCATTAAATTATTTCTAGATTGGTACCGGGTACCGAAATCGTTTTATGGTACCCGGTACCAGAGTTTACTAAATAAAATATACCACAAAACAGCTTAAAAAACAAAAAAAGAAGGCCCTAAGCCCTCTTTTTAAGCAAATTTAGACAGTATTCCATTAATAAATGACGGTGAACTGTCATCAGCGTACTTTTTAGCAATTTTTACTGCTTCATTAATAGCAACTTTTGCCGGAATATCATGCTGGATCTCATAGGCAGCAATTCTTAGGATATTTCTATCAATTGCCGGCATTCTTTTAATATCCCAGTTAATTGCATATTGATTGATCTGTGCATCTAAAAGCTCAAGCTCCATTATAATACCTTCCATAAGCTCTTCAGCATATAAATCATCAGCCAGAGCACCTTTTTCATTTAAAAAATTAGTGTAACTTTTTTTCGAGTTTTCCAGGTCCAGTTTTTTTCTGATGTCCAGACCATAAAGGATCTGCAGAACCCAGACTCTCTGTTTATGTCTTGAAACTTTTTGCATAAAGAAAATACCTCATTTCTAACTCTATTTAAATCTTTCTGGAATAATTCTTAGTATAAAATCTTTTAAATCCTCTTGAAAACGCCAGCGCGAACCCAAATAACACCCAATTAAAGTAGTCAGACAGAGCAGCAGCGTTTTAAAAAAACCAATGGTTAAAATTAAAATCCCTATAATCAAACCAACTAAAGCTCCTGCAATCTTTTTACGGTTCAGGTATATAAACTGGGATAAATCTTCTTTTAATTGTTTTTTATCCATTTATAGACCACCTCATTCTACGTCTTCAGGTAGATTATTATCTTTTCTTACATCATCGATTCTAATCTGCACCTTAGCTACCTCTATACCTGTGGTCTTTTTAATATAACTTTTTAAATCCTGCTGTATATTTTCACTAATAGCAGGTAAATTACCGGGTACAGTTAGTTTTCCACTTAATATGATTTTTAAGCCTTCTTCTTGCTCTTCCAGCTTAACTTTTATATCCTCAAATCTTTCTTTTTCTTTAACTCGATCTTTAATCAAATTGGAGATAGCAGATATTGTAATTGTAATATCTCCGGATTCTGAACTCAGTAATCTGGTTGATTTAAATTTCTTGTCTGTAAAATAAGGATAAATTACAAAAAGTGACATCAACAGAAAAACCAGATAAACAACCGCAGCCTGCCAGCTATTATAAGTTCTGGCAATCAGATCAGGTATAAAGCCAGCTGATAAAAGCCCAAAACCATATAGAGAAAGAGTTATTGTTAAAACGATAAGAATTAAAGCAATTAAAAAAGAAAATATATTTTGTATAATTTTCATGGCCCAACCTCCAATCATTTTTCAAAGAATAAATAACAAATTAAATTATTCTTCGTCTTCTGCTTCCTCTACTTTATTTTCAACTTCTTCTTTTTCATCTTCTGGGAAATTTACTCCCTGAACATGGACATTTACAGCCTTAACATTTAAACCTGTCATTCCTTCAATTGCCTGTTTAACATTATCCTGAATCTTCCAGGCTACATCTGGAATAGAGTTTCCATATTCAATAATGACATAAACATCAACCGAGGCAGTATCATCACTCACTTCAACTTTCACACCTTTGCTCAGGCTTTTTCTGCCAAGCATATCAGCAATTCCACCGGCAATACCACCGCTCATGCCGGCTACACCTTCAACTTCAGTTGCTGCCAGTCCAGTAATTATACCAACCACTTCATCAGCAATTTTAATGCTTCCCTCATCAACTTCCTCTACTTCTTCCTTTTCTGACTCAATATCTTTGATTTCCTCTTCACTCATGATTTAACCTCCTTCTATTTACTAAGTAATTATTTTTTAATATCAGCCAGCAGCTGCTTCTGTTCTAAATACTGACCAACAATTATTTAACTGTTCACTCGTTCTATATATTCATTATTTCGACTGTCAATTTTAAGAATATCTCCTTCTTCAATAAACAGCGGCACCTGGACAACAAGACCTGTTTCCATTGTAGCAGGTTTATTACCACCTGAGACAGTATTACCTCTAATATTAGGCTGAGTATCCTCAACTTTAAGCTCAACAAAGGTCGGTAATTCTATATCTATTGGTCTTCCCTGATAAACAGCAATATCAAGTTCCATATTTTCTTTTAAATATTTCACCTTATCTCCAAGCTGCTCTTCACTCAGGTTAAACTGCTCATATGTATCATTATCCATAAAGATATAGTCACTGCCATCCCAGTATAAAAACTGCATCTTCTTTTTTTCTACATGGGCGGTTTCAACTTTTTCTCCTGCTTTAAAAGTTTTACTAATTGTATAGCCTTCTTCAACATTGCGCAATTTAGTTCTGACAAACGCGCTGCCTCTACCGGATTTTGAGTGTTGAAATTCAATCACCTGATAAACCTCTCCATCCAGCTCTATTGTTAAACCTGTATTAAAATCATTTGTTGAAATCAATTTAAGCACCTCCACTATTTTTCGCTGCAGTTCAATTATAGCAGAAATTCGCTTTTTAAACAAATTAATAGCTTTAGCTCTCCGCTTTCAACGGGAGGAAGGTGCAGTGGTTTTTACTTAATAAATTTACAGGATAATCAGTTCTTTTGGAGCCGAATTAAGTACTTCACACCCTGTCTCTGTAATTAAAAGATCATCTTCTATCCTAACTCCACCCAGCCCGGAAATATAGATCCCCGGTTCATCGGTAACTACCATCCCCGACTCTAAAGTGACATCTGAGTTAGAGCTATAGGAAAGCCTCGGTCCTTCATGAATTTCAAGTCCAATTCCATGTCCCAGACCATGACCAAAATTATCTCCATAACCTGCTTCTTTGATTAAATCTCGGGCTATTTTGTCTGCTTCAACAGAACTCATACCGGCTTTAATTTCTGAAATAACTTTCTTTTGCGCTGTAAGAACCAGCTGATAAATTTCCTTTAACTTTGAAGCCGGTTCACCCACAGCAACTGTTCTTGTAATATCAGAATGATAACCATGATAAACTGTACCAAAATCTATAGTTACCAGATCTCCCTTTTCAACTATCTTATTTGAGGCAACACCATGGGGTAAGGATCCCCTTTTTCCGGAAGCTACAATAAAATCAAAGGCATTTGCTTCTCCCCCATTTCTTTTCATAAAAAATTCAAGCTCAAGTGCGATTTCTTTTTCACTTTTACCGGGCTCAATAAAATCTATTAAAAATTGAAAACCCTGATCTGCAATTTCTACTGCCTTTTTAATTTTTTGAATTTCACTTTGATCCTTGATCATTCTCAGGCTTTCGACAACTGACTCCACAGGATTTAAGCTTATTAAATCTAATTTTTCCTTTAGATTATTATACATTTTAAAACTCAGATCCTGACTTTCAAAACTTAAGTTTTTAACTTTTTTTCTTTT
>JBKHFK010000045.1:0-10209 GCA_046540295.1 Halanaerobium sp. | reverse complement strand
CAAAAAATATTAGAGGTGGAGAAAATGAATAAAAATGAAAAGGGTTTTTCATTAGTAATTGTAGTAATTTTTATGTCTATAGCCGCTTTATTTATCGGTTATTTAATGGGAAGCTGGCTGATTTCTTTTCTGGTAGAAGAAGATGATGCAGAAATTGCAGAACAGGAGCAAAATAGACCTGCTGTAAATCAACAAATAGCCGAAGAAGTAGAAGAAGGAGAGGAGCCGCCAGATCCTGAAGAAGTTAATAATAGTGAAAATAATCTTACTGCACCAACAGAAGAAGAATTAGATATTGCTCCAGATCAGGGTGATCAGGGAGAAGACGAATTAACTGCTACACCAGACCAAAATGAGAGTGGAGAGGTAACTCCAGAAGAAGATACTGAAGAAAATACCGATGTAGCCGGCAGTTTTGGGGTTCAGATTGGTGCTTTTTCTAATTATAACAGTGCCCTTTCTGTTAAAGATACTGTTTCAGAATTAGGATTTGAAGTAGTTGTTACCGAGTCCAGTCCCCACCAGGTTCAGGTAGTTGGTTATGAAAGCCGGGAAGAAGCAGAAGAAGCGGTAGAAGAATTAGATGAAGAAGGTTATAGTGGATTTATAGTTATTCGTGAATAAAATCTTTTTCTCGAATAGTGTTGTTCTTATTTAACAATTAGTATATAATAATTTATGGTTTGTATTCTAAATTTAAATTTATAGTATATTTTTCAAGTATAAATTTGTATTAGAAAAAATATATAAGGGGTGAAATTATATAGTGAAGGCTTTGACTTTTAAACAGGGTATACATCCTGAATACAATAAGGATTTAACCAAGGATAAACCCTTAAAAAATGCTAAACGACCTGAAAAAGTGATTATTCCACTCAAACAGCACATAGGTGCACCACTAAAAGTACTTGTCAAAAAAGGAGATCAGGTTGATCTTGGACAAAAAATTGCTGATGGTGACAGTTTTGTCTCTGCTCCTATTCATGCTTCTGTTTCTGGAACAGTAAAGGAAATTCGCAAAGTAACAGATCCAGGTGGAAATATTGTCGATGCTGTAGTTATTGAAGCGGCTGCAGAAGATAATCTTAATTCTGGCCTGGAAAAACACGATAATCTGGATCAGCTTGATGGCGCTGAAATCAGAAAAATTATCAGAGAGGCTGGAATAGTCGGTATGGGAGGAGCCATGTTCCCAACTCATGTTAAAGTTTCTGTTCCCGATGATAAAAATGTAGATTATGTAATTTTAAATGGTGCAGAATGTGAGCCCTATCTGACAGTTGACCATCGGGTAATGGTGGAAAGACCGCAAAGTATTGTTTTTGGATTAAAAGCTTTAATGAAAGCATCAGAGGCGCCAAAAGGTATTATCGGGATTGAGGAAAATAAAGCTGAGGCGATTGAAAGTATGCAGGATGCAGTTAAAAATGAAGAAAATATTGAGGTTCAGGTTACAGAAACAAAGTATCCACAGGGTGGAGAAAAAATGTTGATCGAAGCTTTACTCGGTAGAGAAGTTCCTGCCGGTGGACTGCCGCTTGATGTTGGTGTTGTTGTTAACAATACATCAACAGCTGCCGCAGTTGCAGATGCAATTCGAGATGGAAAACCACTTTATGAAAGATCTATTTCAATTACAGGTAGGGGAATAAATTCTCCTCAAAATTTAATTTATCGAATTGGAACCAACATTGGTGATCTTGTTGAAGAAGCTGGCGGCTTAAAAGAGGATGCTGCCAAAGTAATAACCGGTGGTCCAATGATGGGAGCTGCTCAGAAGCATTTAAATGTTCCTGGTGTTAAAGGAACCTCAGGCATTCTTGTCCTGCTCAAAGATGAGGTTGAGGATTATGAACCATCTCCCTGTATTAACTGTGCAAAATGTGTCGATGCCTGTCCGATGTTTTTGATGCCGACTCAGCTGGTCAATTATGCGAAAAATGAGATGGTAGATGAACTGGAAGAATGGCAGGTACTAAGCTGTATTGAATGTGGTTCCTGTTCCTTTGTCTGTCCGGCTAAAATACCTCTGGTACATCATCTGCGCCTTGGTAAGGCACAGGTTATGGCGAAAAAAAGAGAAGAGAATTAAGGAGGATAATTAATAATGAATAATGAATTAATTGTAACATCCTCACCACATGTCAGAGCCCGTGATTCAGTTCAAAAAATTATGTGGTCAGTTGTTATTGCTCTGCTGCCGGCATTTTTTGCTGCAGTTTATTTCTTTAAAGCAAGAGCAATTTCAGTTATTCTGACAGCAGTTGCTGGTGCGGTTTTAACAGAATACACATTTCAAAAAATAAGAAATAAAAAAATTACGATTAAAGATGGGAGTGCGGTTGTTACTGGACTACTTTTGGCCCTTACTCTTCCACCATCCATTCCTCTCTGGACTGCTTTTTTTGGTTCAGTAGTTGCGATAGGACTTGGTAAACAGGTTTTTGGTGGTATTGGTCAGAATCCATTTAACCCTGCTTTAGTTGGGAGGGCTTTTTTGACTGCTGCCTATCCTGTATTGATGACTACCTGGACAGTGGATGGTGTGTCTACTGCAACTCCTTTAAGTCAGATGAAAATGGATGGAATTGCAACTGATAGCTGGAATCTTTTTGTAGGTCAGATTGGTGGTTCTCTTGGCGAAACTTCTGCCCTTGCTCTTTTACTTGGTTTTTCCTATCTTTTATATAAAGGCTATGTTAACTGGAGAATACCTCTGGCAATGGTGGGTACTGTCTTTTTGGGAACTTTTGCATTTGGAGCAGATCCAATTTTCCATATTTTTGCAGGTGGACTGATGCTGGGTGCTTTATTTATGGCAACCGATATGGTTTCAAGTCCCACAACAAAGCTTGGCCGCTGGATATTTGGAATTGGAGCCGGGCTTTTAGTTGTTATAATTAGACTCTGGGGTGGATATCCAGAAGGGGTAATGTACAGTATTCTGCTGATGAATACAGCAGTACCTTTAATCAATAGATATACCAGACCTCGCAGTTTGGGAGAGGTGAGATAAATGGAAAAAAACAGCACAAAAAATTTAATCTTAACTCTGGTCCTGATTGGAACAGTTTCAGCACTTTTATTAACTTTTGTTTATCAGTGGACTACTCCCTATATTCAGGCCAATCAGGCCGAGCAGCAGAAGGCTGCGATTAATGAAGTACTTCCTGATGCAGAAAATGTTGAGGAAGTGGAAAAAGACGGCCAGACTTTTTTTGAGGGTTATGATGCTGATGGCAATCAGGTTGGTGTTGCCTTTATTAATACCGGTGGTGGTTATAACGGTACAATTGAGGTTATGATAGGTGTAGATTTAGAAAGTGAAGAAGTCAATAAATTCAGTGTCTTAACACATGAGGAGACTCCCGGTCTTGGGGCCAGAATAACCGAGGCTGAGTTTAAAGCGAATTTTGAGAATAAACCTTTTGGAGATTATACAGTTGTCAAAACTCCTCCAGAGGAAGAAACTGATGTTCAGGCTATTGCAGGAGCAACTATATCTTCCGAAAGTGTAACCAGAATTATTGAAGATGGTTTAACTAAAGTGACGGAAGCTTATGGAGGTGGAAATTAATGTCTTTAGATTTCAAACAGATAATTTCAGACTTTAAAAATGGCCTCTGGGCAGAAAATCCAATTATTCGTCTGGTAATTGGTATGTGTCCAACCCTTGCTGTAACAAATACTTCAGAAAACGGACTGGCAATGGGGCTGGCAACATCTTTTGTTTTAATTATGTCCGAAATTGTAATTTCTCTAATTAAAAAACTAATTCCAGCAAATGTACGGATTCCAAGTTACATACTAATTATTGCAACTTTTGTAACCTTTACCGATTATTTTTTAAAGGCATTTTTCCCTGAGATTGCAGCTTCACTCAGTATTTTTATACCGCTGATTGTAGTTAACTGTTTAATTTTAGGACGTCAGGAAGCCTTTGCTTCCAAACATTCGACTCCAAGAGCTATTGCAGATGGAATCGGGATGGGTATAGGATTCACCTGGGTTCTGGTTCTGCTGGGCATGATTAGAGAATTATTGGGGATGGGCTCAGTATTTGGGATTCAGCTTCTGGGTGACTGGTATCGTCCAATGGTAATTATGGTCCTGCCTGCTGGAGCTTTTATAACCTTAGGTATTTTAGTTGGAATCATGAATCAGATCAGCAGGGAGGGTAAATAATGGAAGAATTTACACAGATATTATTATTATTTATCAGTACTGTTTTAATCAATAACTTCATCTTAGTAAGATTTTTAGGAATCTGTCCCTTTTTAGGTGTATCCAAACAGGTAGAAACAGCTTTTAGTATGGGGCTTGCTACAACCTTTGTAATGACTCTTACTGCAGCTGCAACCTGGCTGATCAACACTTTTATTTTAGAAGCATTTAACCTACCTTTTTTACAGTATGTTTCTTTTATTATTGTAATTGCTTCTTTAGTACAGTTTGTTGAGATGTTTATTAAAAAAACAAGTCCGGTTTTATATAAAGCACTGGGTATTTTTCTGCCTCTGATTACAACTAACTGTGCGATTATGGGTCTGGCTTTACTGATCCCATTAAACGGCTACAGTTTTATTGCCAGTGTGGTTTTCGGTTTTGGTGCCGGAGTTGGTTTTACGCTGGCGATTGTCCTGATGGCAGGTTTAAGAGAAAAATTAGAATTTGGCGATGTACCGGGAGTATTAAAAGGTGTTCCAGTTACCCTGATAATTGCGGGTATTATGGCAATGGCTTTTATGGGCTTTTCCGGTCTCATCTCAATGTAGTGGAGGTGGCAGTAAATTAAATGAATCCAACATATTTATATTCTTTAATTAGTATGGGAGGGATTGCAGCTTTTTTAGCGGCCGGTCTCGGATTTGCTTCAGAACACTTTAAAGTTGAGCAGGACCCGAGAGTCGGTAAAGTTGAGGATGCACTTCCCGGAGCTAACTGTGGAGCCTGTGGTTATGCAGGTTGTGAGGCTTTTGCAGAAGCAGTAGTAAATGGAGAAGCACCTATCGGCGGCTGTCCAGTAGGTGGAGATAGTGTATCAGCTGATATTGCTGATATTATGGGAGCAGATGCAGGCAGTACGGATAAGGTTGTTGCCGAACTGCTCTGTGGTGGTGGAATTAAAGAAACCACTAAATCCGGTAAATATCAGGGAATTGAGACCTGTAAGGCTGCTCATTCAGTCAATGGTGGAGAAAAGGAATGTCAGTACAGCTGTCTGGGTTTTGGTGACTGTGAGGCTGTCTGTCCCTTTGATGCTATAGAAATGAGTGAAAATGGTCTGCCTCAGATAGATTATGATAAATGTACAGCCTGTGGAAAATGTGTAGAAGAATGCCCGCGTAATGTTCTGCTGCTGGCACCACTGTCAGGTCAGACACATATCAGATGTTCATCTCACAATACCGGTAAAATTGTCCGCAAAACCTGTGAGGTTGGCTGTATCGGCTGCAGTCTCTGTGCTAAGGTCTGTCCGGTTGATGCAATTGAGATGAAGGATAATCTGGCTGTAATTGATTACGAAAAATGTGTTAACTGTGGTAAATGTGCAGAAAAATGTCCAACAGGAACAATTGAATTTCAGGGAAGATGGATAGAAAAAGTTGAAATCAATGACAAATGTGTGGGCTGTACTCTCTGTGCAAAAGCCTGTCCGGTTGATGCAATTGAGGGAGAAGTTAAAAAACTGCACGAAATAGACCAGGAAAAATGCATACAGTGTGGACTCTGCTTTGAAGCCTGTAATGTTGATGCAGTTGATATTTTTTATAAAGATGAAAATTAAAAATAACTAAATCTTTTTAAACCCGTCCTCTTAAAAGGGCGGGTTTTTTGATAGGGCTTAAAGTGTGGACATCGGGCGGGAAAGATGTTAAAATATATAGTAATGGTAGTAAAAAAGAAATTAGTGGTGAATTTAATTGAAAATAACAGAAATTTTAACATTCTATGATAAAATTTTAATTGTCTTTGTAATTATCTTAAGCCTTGTTTTGCTGCTGATTCCGTTTTATTATTTTGGCAGCCCGGATGAAGATGAAGAACTGATTTTGAGAGTTCAGCAGGGTGATGAACTGGTAAAAACTGTTGCAGTTGCTGATAGTTATGAGGAACCAATAATTTTTGAGGTTGAAGGTCCAATTGGGATTCACACAATAGAAGTTAATCAGGGAAGAGTCAGAGTACATGAAGCACCAGCTGATGATCCACTTAAGATCTGCGAAAAAACCGGCTGGATTGAGCGAGAAGGGCCAATTATTGTCTGTGTACCCAACTCTTTGAGTCTCTGGCTGGAAAACACAAATTCTGACTTAGATGGGATGAGCTGGTAAGATGAAAAAAACAAAAAAAATTGTTGTAATTTCGCTGCTTATTTCTCTGGGGCTGGTTCTGCATCTTGTCGAGAGTCTTTTTCCGCTGACAGCAGTTATTCCAGGAGCAAAACTGGGGCTGGCAAATATAGTTTCTTTAATTGCCATTGTTTTATTTGGATTTGCTTCTGCTTTTCAGGTTGTTATTTTTAGAGTTTTACTTGCTTCTCTGCTGGCAGGGACCTTTATGACGATTAACTTTTATTTGAGTTTCAGCGGCGGCTTGTTAAGTTTTCTTTTAATGTACCTGGCTTATTATTTTTTTAAAGATTATTTTTCGCTGATTGGAATCAGCATTATTGGTGCTGTTGCTCATAATGCAGCTCAAATTACTGCTGCTTATATTGTTATTGCTAATCGGGGTATATTTTATTATCTGCCATTTTTAGTATTACTTGCTTTACCCACGGGTTTTGGGGTAGGGCTGGTCAGCTTTTTTACTCTTAAACATCTACCATATTCAATTACTGGGGGAAATTTTAATGATAAAAAAAGCAAATAATGTAAAAAGTGATCTTAAACTGGTTTTAGCATCTGCTTCTCCTCGCAGAGAAGAAATTTTGGCTCAGTTAAATCTAAAGTTTACAATTGTACCTTCTAAGATTGACGAATCAAATTTTGATCAGAGTGATCCAATCAAACTGGTTAAACTGCTTGCAGAAGAAAAAGCAAAATCTGTTTCTAAACTGGTAGAAGATGCAATTATTATTGCCGCAGATACAGTAGTTGTCCATGATGAAAAGATTTTAGGTAAACCGGCTGGAAAATTGGATGCAAAAAAGATGCTTAAAAAACTCAGTTCAGATCAGCATCAGGTGATAACAGGAGTGGCTGTTTTAAATTCCCGCAGCGGAGAAAGTCATCTTGACTATAATATTACCGAAGTTAAGATGGCTGAACTAAGTGAAAAAGAAATTGAAAATTATGTTGAAACAGGGGAGCCCTTAGATAAGGCTGGCTCCTATGCTATTCAGGGGTTTGGAGCTCTTTTTGTAGAAGAAATAAGAGGCTCTTACTATTCTGTGATGGGTCTGCCGATCCATCAGCTTGCCAGATTACTGGACAAATTTAATTATGGAATCTTATAAGAGAAAGGAGCTAATTTTTGATGGAGGGTCTAAAGACCAATTTTACCATCAAAGAACTACCGGCAGCAGAAAGGCCCAGAGAAAAATTATTGAAAAAAGGAAGTAAATATTTATCTAATGCAGAGCTGCTGGCTTTAGTTATCAGGACTGGAAACAGGAAGAGGACTGCTGTTGAACTGGCACAGGATCTGCTCAATTTTTATGGGGGACTTACTGGTCTGCAGGATTTAAGCTGTGAGGAACTTCAGAAAATCAATGGAATCGGAAAAGCCAAGGCTGCTCAGATAAATGCTGTAATCGAACTCAGCCGTCGAATATCGGCACTAAAAAACAAAAAAAGAGATTTAGTCAGCAGCCCAATTCAGGCAGCAGAACTTTTAGCCGGTGAGATGAGATTTTTAAAACAGGAAGTACTGCGCCTTATTTTACTCGATGTCAAAAATAAGGTGATTGCTGTTCCTGAGATTTCAAGGGGTGGACTGTCGAGTTCAATTGTTCATCCCAGAGAGGTTTTTAAAGAGGCAATCAGGCGCAGCAGTGCGGCAGTGATTTTAGTGCATAATCACCCAAGTGGTGATCCAACTCCCAGTGCTGATGATATTAACATCACTAAAAAGCTGGTCCAGAGTGGAAAAATAATTGGTATAGAAGTAATAGATCACATTATTATTGCTGGAGATAAATTTTTAAGTTTTAAAGAGAAGTCATTATTTTAATTTTATAGAATTTGAAAGGGGTTTTAAGTAAATGGTTTTTAAATTTTTAAGTGCACCATTCTCAAGGGATATGGGTGTTGATCTTGGGACAGCAAATACACTTGTCTATATTAAAGGTAAGGGGATTTTAATCCGTGAACCTTCAGTTGTTGCTTTAAAAAAGGATAAGCAGGAAGTACTTGCAGTTGGTGATGAAGCAAAGAGAATGATTGGTAGAACACCAGGAAATATTATTGCCGTAAGACCGATGAAAGATGGAGTTATTGCGGATTTTGATGTAACTGAGTCAATGTTGAGATATTTTATAACTAAAGCTCATAAAAGAAGCCGGATGGTCAGACCTCGAATTATTATCTGTGTACCTTCGGGAGTTACAGAGGTTGAAAAAAGAGCTGTAATTGATGCAGCTGTTCATGCAGGAGCCAGAGAAGCTTATTTAATTGAGGAGCCAATGGCAGCAGCAATTGGTGCCGGTTTACCTGTTCATGAGCCAACCGGAAATATGATAGTTGATATTGGTGGAGGAACCACCGAAGTTGCTGTTATTTCTCTGGGAGGTATTGTTACCAGCCGTTCGATTAGAATTGGTGGAGATGATATGGATGTTGCAATTGTACAGTATGTTAAGCGGAAATATAATTTGATGATCGGAGAAAGAACAGCCGAAGAGATTAAAATTGAAATAGGAGCAGCATATACAGATGACCCTGAAGGAATCAAAGAAATACGGGGTCGGGATCTGGTCAGTGGGCTTCCTAAAACTATAGAAATCAATGCTGCAGAGATACAAAAAGCCTTAGAAGAGCCGGTTATCAATATTATAGATGCAGTTAAAATGACTTTAGAAAAAACTCCACCTGAACTTGCTTCTGATGTAATGGACAGAGGTATAATTTTAACAGGTGGTGGGGCATTATTACAGGGACTTGACAAACTGTTAATTGATGAAACTCAGATGCCGGTCCACATTGCTGATGAGCCGCTTGACTGTGTTGCTAAGGGTACGGGAATTGCTCTTGAAGAAATTGATTCTTTAAAAAAGATCTTAATTACACCCAAAAAACTATCATAGGGGGTGTACCTGTTGTATAATTTTAACAGGAATACTTTAGTTGCAGCTGCATTAATTATTTTAGTCGTTTTAATATTATTTTTTCTTTATCTCAATGATATTAATCTCCCCTTTGTTAACTGGTTGAGTGATTTAATTTATAATCTAATCAGTCCGGTACTTAATTTAATTCACCGGCTGGTAGAAAAGATAAGATATTTTTTCATTACTCTTTTTTCAATAGATGATATAAATCAGGAGATTAAGGAATTGCGGCAGGAAAATAGTGTACTGGAAAGACAGGTACTTTTTTTGGAAAATATAAATAGAGAAAACAAACGCTTAAGAGAACTGCTGGATTTTAAAGATAAAGTTAATTATGAGATGACAGGAGCAGAAGTGATAGCAAATTCTCCTTCAATCTGGGAAAAAACAATTACTATTAACCGGGGCAGTAAAGATGGTATTGAAAACAGAATGCCCGTAATCAGCTATCAGGGTTATCTAGTGGGCAGAATAGAAAATGTTGGCCGCAGTTCGGCTCAGGTTAGATTAATTAATGATCAGGATTTTGTAGTTGGAGGAATCATTGCCAGAACTGATTCCAGAGAAATCGGGCTGGTTAAAGGCAGCGGCCGGGAAGACAGAGCAAATATAATGGATAATATAGCCTGGGATGCTGATATTGAGACAGATGATGTTGTTTTGAGTTCGGGTTTGTCTAATAATTTTCCTGCCGGTTTTAAAATTGGTGAGGTTAAAAAAGTAGAACCTGATAATTATGGTCTATCTCAAAAGGCAGAGATTAATTTATTTATTAGTGATATAACTTTAGAAGAAGTGATGGTAATTAAAAACTTTAATCTGGAAGAAAATGAAGAATTTGAAGAACCGGAAAATGATTTAGTTGAGGAAAGTGAAGAAGATGCGGAAAATACAGGAAGAGAAGAAAATTAAGGTGACTGGAATAATATTGGAGA
>JBKHFK010000044.1:0-10355 GCA_046540295.1 Halanaerobium sp. | reverse complement strand
GTTGCTCCACCTGCAACCGGATGCATCATTGGTGTTTCTACTTCTAAAAATCCTTTTTCTTCTAAATATCTTCTCATTTCTTTAATAATTTTACTTCTCATAACAAAAGTCTCTTTGACATCTGGATTTACAATTAAATCCAGATAACGCTGACGATAACGAATATCTTTATCCTTTAAGCCATGAAATTTTTCAGGTAAAGGTCTTAAAGATTTGGTTAAGAGTTCAAAAGAAGATACCCTGACAGAAACCTGACCTCTATTGGTTTTAAAAACAGTCCCTGTAATACCAACTAAATCACCCAGATCAAGATCCTGAAAAAAATCATAGCGATCTTCTCCAATATTATTCTGCTTAACATATAATTGAACTTTACCACTCATATCCATTAAATCAGCAAAACTGGCCTTACCATGAGTACGAATCGCCATCAGCCGACCGGCCAACTTTACCTCTTTTTCTTCCAGTTCTTCAAAATTGTCTTCTACCTCAGCTGCATGATGAGTAACTTCATACTTTTCAGCAAAAGCCTTTTTACGCTCTTCTCTCAATTGTGATAACTTTTCCCGTCTCTGCAGCATTAGTTCATTCATATCTTCGAGCACATTCTCACTCATTATAAATATCCAACTCCTTATTTAATTATAATAGAGTTTTTACTCTATTTCTTACAAATTGCTTAAATTAGAAAAATTAAAATCTCTAAAGTAGTTTATTATTTTAATGTTTAACCTTTTTGATTGAAATAATTTCGTAATCAACTTCACCAGCTGGAGTTTCAACCCTTACTTCATCACCAATAACATGACCTAAAATTGCTTTACCAATAGGCGACTCATTGGAAATTTTGTGATTTAATGGATCTGCCTCTGCAGAACCAACTAAAGTATAGCTGATTTTTTCGTCACTATCAAGGTCATGAAGCATAACTGTAGTCCCTAAATTAACCTTTTTATCAGTTACCTCTTCATCTTTGACAACATGAGCATTATTTAACATATTTTTTATTTCCTGAATTCTGCCCTCAACAAAAGCCTGTTCATTTTTTGCATCATCATATTCCGAATTTTCGCT
This sequence comes from Halanaerobium sp., assembly GCA_046540295.1. Classification (GTDB taxonomy): domain Bacteria; phylum Bacillota; class Halanaerobiia; order Halanaerobiales; family Halanaerobiaceae; genus Halanaerobium. The sequence goes on along the minus strand of JBKHFK010000044.1, from coordinate 9,281 downwards.
GATATCTCCAAATTCTCTGGCAACCTTAATCCTTTTTGCAACCTCACGTCTTTTTTCTGTTTCTAAATATTCTAATTCATTTTCTAATTTTTCAAAGCCTTCTTCAGTCAGCATTAATTGTTCTGCCATAACTATCTACCTCTACTTTCTAAATAATATTTTAATTTTTAAATTATCTAAATTGTCTAATATATATAAAAGTACCAAATGAGCCAGCAAATGCAGCCCAACAAGAAATTGTGCCAGGTATTATTACCTGACACTCCTATAAATCTACAATTATTAATTATTATAAAGAACTTTAGTTTTATTGTCAAGAAAGATTTCTCAAATTTTGGGGATAAATCTAAGTATTTAGTTCAATTTTATAATTTCTTAATAATTCAATTAAAGATTTTTCTTCAGCAAGTTGATTAACCCTGTTTTTCATTTCCCCTGCATTGGGAAGTCCTTTTAAATACCATGAAATATGTTTTCTCATGATCGGAACTCCATGTCTCTCCCCATAATATTCAACTGCGAGCTTTAAATGCCTGATAGCCATCTCGATTTTTTCTGAATAAGAAGGGGCTTTAATTAATTTTCCAGTCCGTAAATATTCAATAATTTCTCTAAAAATCCAGGGGTAGCCCTGGGCTCTCCGCCCAATCATTATTCCATCACAGTTAGTTTGATCAAAGACAGCCTGCGCATCCTCTGCAGAAAAGATGTCTCCATTGGCAATTACTGGAATATCTACTGCCTGAACAACACTTTTTATTATCTGCCAGTCAGCCTGACCTTTATAAAACTGACTGCGGGTCCTGCCGTGAACTGCAGCTGCAGCCGCTCCTGCTTCCTCTGCCAACTTTGCCAGTTCAACTGCATTGATATTGTTTTCATCCCAGCCGCTGCGCATTTTGACAGTCACAGGAAGCTCAACTGCTTCAACAGTTGACTTTATAATTTCAAAGGCAAGATCTAAATCTTTCATCAGGGCTGAACCGGCTCCATTTTTAACAATTTTTCTGGCAGGACATCCCATATTAATATCAATTATATCAATCTTATATTCTTTTGAAATACCTGCTGCTGCCCGGGCCATAAAATCTGGATCTTCACCAAAAATCTGGACAGCAATTTTCCCATTTTGAGGTTTATCAAACTCTATTAACTCTGCTGTTCTCTTATTTCCATACTCATAACCTTTAGCACTGACCATTTCAGTATAAAGAAGTTCAACTCCCATTTCTCTAATCAGCTGCCGATAAGGATAATCACTCACTCCCGCCATCGGAGCCAAAAAAACCGGAACTTCAATTTCCAAATCGCCAATTTTCATTTAAGATCCCATTCCATTCATATCAGCAATATATTTCAATCCCTTTAAAGTCAAAAACGGCTCAACAGAGTCAATCAAGTCAGTTTCAGCAGCAATTAAACTTACCAGGCCACCGGTGGCAATGACAATTGCATCTTTTGAGAGTTCCTGTTTTAATTTTTTGACCAGATATTCGACCTGACCGACAAAACCATATACAATTCCTGATTTCATTCCATCAATAGTATTTTTTCCAATTGCTCTTCCCGGCTCAATCAACTCAATCCTCGGCAGTTTTGCAGACTGATTAAATAAAGCTTCTGCAGAAATCCCAATCCCGGGCGCTATAGAACCTCCAAGATATTCTCCCTTTTCCGAGACTGCACAAAAAGTAGTAGCAGTACCAAAATCAACAATTATTAAGGGACCATCATATAAATGCCCTGCCGCCACAGCATTAACAATTCGATCAGCACCAACTTCTTTTGGATTATCAGTCTTTATATTCATTCCTGTCTTAACACCAGGTCCAACAACTAATGGATTTACATTAAAATAACGATAGGCTGTTTTCTTTAAAATTCTTAAAATTGGTGGAACCACACTTGATATAATAATTGATTTTACAGCCTGATTATCAATATCTGCTGACTCAAACAGACTCTTAAAAAGCATCCCATATTCATCTGGAGTTTTATTTCTATCAGTAGAAATTCTCCAGTGTGTTTTTAATTCATCACCCTGATATAAACCCAGAACTGTGTTAGTATTACCAATATCCATTGTTAAAATCATTTTTTCTGCTCCTTATTGATTTAAATTTGACCCACCCATTTTATATAGAGGCAGATTTTTCTAGAAGATATTTAAAAAGCAGCTAAATATTTAAAAGCTGCAGCTTTATATTAAACTAAACTGCAGCCAGATGTCAAATTAGTCTTTATTCTTTAAAATAGTCTTTAATTTCCTGAAAAATTTCTTTAGTCGATAAAATTTCTTTAACTCTCCCGATACCAGCACCAGTAAAGAAAACTCCATTTTCCATATCACCTTTTTTAGCATTGACTAAAGCGTCTTTAATACAGAACTTTTTGGTACAGCTTTTTAAACAATCTGTACATTTGGTGGGAGGTGGTGCTTCTCCCGCTTTAATTAATTCAGAAAATCTTGTTTTTATAGCATTTGCTTTATATCCAACCGAACTCATTATCTTCATCACATCATCAGAAGAGGCTTTAACACAGAGTTCCTTAAATTTTTCTGAGACTGAAGCTTCTTTACTCGCCAGGAATCTTGTACCCATCTGAACTCCATCAACACCAAGTTCAAACATTTCTTCAATATCCTGTGGGGTAACTGCTTCTCCAGCACCAATTACCGGTATATCTACTTTCCCGGCTACTTTCTTAATTAAATCAAAGCTGTGTTCATCACTGCCCAAATGACCACCGGCATTTCCTCCTTCTACTACAACTGCAGAAGCTCCAAGTTTCTGAGAAATGCGTGCTAATTTTAATGAAGAAACAATAGGAATTACTGGAGTGTTGTATTCTTTACCAACTCCAAACATATCACGCGAAAATCCAGCTCCAGAAATTATACAATCTATTCCTGCTTCCACTGAAGCCTTTAGCAATTCACTAAATCCAACTGCCGCAAACATTATATTTACTCCAATTATACCATCACTTAATTTTTTTGCTTTCTTGATTTCTGATTTTAATTCTTTAGGTGTCATTACTGAAGCTCCAATTACTCCAATACCACCTTCGTTAGCAACAGCAGCTGCCAGTTCTGCCATTGAAACTCTAATTGCCATTCCTCCCTGTATAATAGGGAATTCCGGCTTTAAATCAGCAATCTTCAATTCAGGTAATCTCAATTTATCACTCCTAAAAATATTCTTAACTTTATTCTATTTTATCTTATCACAGAATTATTAAGATTTAAATGTTTTTTTGACTATAAGTCAAATTAATGACTGATCATTAAATTAAGGTTCTGACTGAATTTCAATTTCTCCGGCCAGAAATTGCTGCTTATATTCTTCAATTTTATTAATTTGATCCTTATCCAACATATCCGAAAGCTGGTCCTGCTGTAAAATAAAAGCATCATCAGCCAGACCATATTCTCTTATTTCACTACTGAAATTATCGCTCTTAAACTCTTCAACAATCTGCTCTACTAAAGAGTCTGTGTTTTTGCTAACAGCAGTTATAACATTATTGGGAGCAAGGTCTATATCTGCAGCATCTAAAGAAATTAATTTTATGTCTTCTTCCAAAGCAGTATTTATTATCCCCCGTGAAGCGGCTCCAGCAGCATAAAATATTAGATCAACATTCTCTTCCAGAAGTTCACCGCTTACTTCTTCAGCTTTTGAAAAATCATTAAAACTACCAAGATAGCGATTAACAACTTTCACTTCCTGGTTAACTGAGCTGACTCCTGTTTCAAAACCAGCCTGATAGCTTCGGATCTCCTTGTTATCCTTACCACCAATAAATGATACTTTTTTATTTTCACTTTCTAAAGCAGCAATAACTCCTGCCAGAAAAGCTTCTTCTTCTTTCTTAAAATTAATTGACATAACATTTTCTTCCTCTACTGTTCCATCAAAAATTACAAAGCTGAGATCAGGATACATTTGAGCGACTTCCTTTATTGCCTGCTCCATTGTGAAGCCGACACCCCAGATTAAATCAAAATCATTTTCTGCAAAATAATTTATATTGTCCTGATATTCGGTCATTAGTTTTGACTCTCTAAAGTCAACACTTAGATCAAAGTCTTCTTCAGCCTGAGCTAAAGAGCTTCTTAAATGCTCATTATAGCTGCTATCTCCAAATCCTCCAATATCACTTACCAGACCAACTTCCAGGTCCTGAGCAGAAGCAGAAAATGAAATTAATAAGAAAACAAATATTAAAACTGATAATAATTTAAAATTCATTTTTAGCACCTTCCTGAGAACAATTATTATATTTTTTTAGACTCTGATAATCTAAAGATGTATTATAAGACTGCAATTTAATTTCCTGACCATCAGCTAAAAAAACAGATAAATCACCATTATCCATTATCTTTTTAATAATTCCAGTCTGTTTTTCATTCTTATGAGTAAAATCAATTTTTTTCCCGGCTAAATCTAATGTCTTTTTCCACAGATCAATGATCATCTCTCTTTTGTTATTTAAATAATTTATAATATAGAATCTAATCTGTTCTATTAATCTGGCCAGAAATAAATTTTTATCAATCTTTGTATTTTTTTCCTGTAAATAAGAAGTAGCAATTTTTTCGATTCTGGGACCAAATTTTTTATTATTTAAATTTATACCACAGCCAATAATCACAAAAGCCTCTTTTCTTTTATTTAAAACTAACTCTGATAAAATACCACAAATTTTTTTATCACTAACCAAAATATCATTCGGCCACTTTAAACTAGTTTCCAGATCAAAAAACTCAAAAGTATCTTTTACAGCCAGAGCAACCGCAGCAGTAATTTGTGGGATTTTATCAATATTAGCTTCAGGCTTAAATAAAAAAGAGACCGCTATACTGGCTGGATCATCAGAAAACCAGTCACTTCCCCTTCTACCTCTACCAGCAAGCTGAAAATCTGCAGCAAAAACAACCACCCTGTCCTTAATTATTTTGTTTAGTTCATTGTTATTACTTAAAACATATTTTTTGGCCTGTTCATTAGTTGAATCTATTTTGTCAAATAATTTTAATACAATATTTTGAGCTGCTGTCTTTTTCAACTCTGACATTATCTTACTCTGATTAAATTTATTGAAATTTTCCATATTAACTCTCCTAGAAAAAGGACCCGAAAACGGGTCCTTAATTTATAATATTTAACAGCTGCTTCCTGCTCTAATTTTTTCTACCTTTACTGCATCATAATTTAATAAGACTTTAATAAAGTATGCATAAATTGGAATATTGATTAATTGACTGACCAGTCTTGGAGGCATTAAAACTGTAAATGGAACTCCAAATAAAGAATTAATAAAATATGGTACTAAAATTAAAGAACTAACTAATTGTCCAATAGAAATTGCTATAAAAATAATCGGCAAAGTTCTGCAGCGTTTGAGTACATAAAATACCATAAAGCCAGGAATAAAACCTGTCAGAAACGAGGTGAAAGTAAAATGAGGCATATATGCACCCATCGGATTGATAAAATAACCAAGTAAATCTCCAAGTGCACCAACAATACCTCCTGCCACAGGACCAAAAGCGACTCCAGCAAAGATTATCGGTAGAGCTCCAAAGCCAATTCTTACTCCTTCAACACCGGCTACAGGAATTCTAATACTCAAAATCCTTGTTAAAATAATAGTTAACGCCGTTAAAAAAGATAAATAGGCAATTCGTTTTGTGCTTATTTTCATATGCTACACCTCCCCCCTCTCTGGTTAGATGATAGTTATAATCTGCACCAAAGAAAGAGGAAACTTTGGTGACAGCGGACGCGACAGGGAGACCGCAGCTAATAAGCTTTCGTTTCAGAGCAACGTCCCATCTCTGAACACTCTACGCCTCCTGTCTACTCTATCACTTATATTTGTATTTATTATAACCTATTTCAACAATTTTTTAAAGTTATTTAGAACAATCCAGAAATTTTTCCATTAGCATCAATATCTATATCTTCTGCAGATGGCCGCTTTGGCAGACCGGGCATTGTTAATACAGGTCCGGTCATTACAACTAAAAAGCCAGCTCCAGCAGATAAATTAATTTCTTTAACACTGATTCTAAAACCACTGGGACGTCCTTTTAAGTTAGGATTATCAGAAATTGAACTCTGGGTTTTTGCCATACAGACCGGTATATCTGCATAACCCTGTTTTCCATATTTTTTAATTTGGGCCAGAGCAGTATCACTATAATCAACACCATCAGCACCATAAATTTCAGCGGCAATTGTTTCTATTTTTTCTTTGATTGGAGCTTTTTCGTCATAGAGGAATTTAAATTTACTTTCTTCATTTTCTAAAACATCAACAACTGCATTTGCCAGTTCTTCACCACCTTCTCCACCTTTAGCCCAGACTTCAGATAGAGCCACATTAACACCCAGTTCTTCACATTTTTCTCTTACTAATTCCAATTCTGCTTCAGTATCATCAGGGAATCTATTAATTGCGACAACAGTAGGTACTCCAAATTTATTAACATTTTCGATATGCTTTTCTAAATTTCCCATTCCTTTTTCTAAGGCTTCTAGATTTTCAACTTTTAACTCATTTTTTCCTACCCCGCCATGCATTTTTAAAGCTCTGATAGTTGCAACCAGTACAGTAGCATCAGGTTTTAAATCAGCAAATCTAGATTTTATGTTATAGAATTTCTCAGCTCCCAGATCAGCTCCAAAACCTGCCTCTGTAACTGTAATATCTCCCAGCTTCATTGAAAATTTAGTTGCCATTACACTGTTGCAGCCATGTGCTATATTAGCAAATGGTCCCCCGTGGATAAAGGCAGGTGTGTTTTCCAGAGTCTGAACTAGATTGGGTTTAATAGCATCTTTTAATAATGCAGTCATTGCTCCTTCGACTTTTAAATCATGGGCAGTTACACTCTCGCCATCATAAGTATAACCAATCACAATTTTACCGAGCTTATCTTTTAATTCCATTAAATTATTTGCCAGACATAAAATTGCCATTATCTCAGAAGCAACTGTAATTAAAAACCCATCTTCTCTTGGATAACCATTTTTAGATCCTCCCAGCCCAACCACAGTATTTCTCAGAGCCCGGTCATTCATATCTACAGCTCTCTTAAATGTAATTTGAGTGGGGTCGATATTCAATTCATTACCCTGTTTAATATGATTGTCTATGGCTGCAGACAATAAGTTGTGAGCAATACCAATTGCATGAATATCTCCTGTGAAATGAAGATTTATATCCTCCATTGGGATTACCTGAGCATATCCTCCACCTGCAGCTCCACCTTTGATTCCCATAGTAGGTCCTAAAGAAGGTTCTCGGATTGCAATTACTGCATTTTTTCCAATTCTATTTAAAGCCTGACCCAGTCCAACCGTGGTAGTGGTTTTACCTTCTCCCGCAGGAGTCGGTGTAATTGCAGTAACTAATACAAGTTTACTGTCCGCATTATCGGATAATCTTTTTAATACATCCAGTTTTACCTTTGCCTTATATTTGCCGTACAATTCTAAGTCATCTTCCTGTAAACCAATCTTTTTTGCAATTTCTGTTATTTCCTTCATTGTAGCTTCCTGAGCAATTTGAATATCACTTTTCACTATACTTCCCCCTCAGATAATTTGTTCAAAATTTAAATTAAACTTAATTCTTATTATATTATTTCAATATAATTTAATTAATTCCTGCTTTGATATTTATTTCACTTAGGTTTTCTAGAAATTAAATTTTTAATTGTTTTCTGGAGTTAAAAAATGTCCTGGCACCTCGGTTTACCATAAAAAATACAGTTAGAGTTACACTGCCTAAAATCCCCATCATAATTGCAATTTGATATTTAATAGCAATCACTGGAGAGGCACCTGCCAGTATTTGACCTGTCATCATCCCGGGTAAAAATACAATTCCCATCCCCATCATCGAATTAATTGTCGGCAGCACCGCATTATAAAAAGCTCGATTGCTAATTTCTTTAACTGCAGCTTCTGGCTCTGCTCCCAGCATTAAATAATTTTCTATTAAAGATTTATTATCCCTAAAACCATCTATTAGATGATTGACTCCCAGAGAAATACCAGTCATCGAATTTCCAATCAACATCCCTGAAAGCGGAATAAAATAATCAGCTCTAAACCAGGGATCAAGCCCTACAACTGCCAGAACAAAGAAAAAGATACTGATTGAAGTTCCTAAAAGCATTGAAGCTGCTATTATACCTTTTAGTTTTTTTGATATTTCAGCTTCTACTCTTCCATAAATATTGTATATTGCAAAGATCTCCATAATCAATAAAATTAATAGACTGTAATATGGATTCTGATTGGCAAAAACATATTCTAAAATAAATCCGACTGCAACCAGTTGAATAGTCATTCTAACTGAAGCCAGCAAAATCTCACCTTTATGCCCTATTTCTTTCTGCTTAACAATATAAAGTAAAATCAAAACAAATATATAGGCAAATACCAGCTGTGTTAATTGAATATTTATTATATCACTCTGCATTATTTTCAGCTCCTCAAAAAATGTTCTTAACAAGTTAATTATTTAAATCAACTTACAATCTCTCCCTTTTCTATATTAATTATTCTATCTGCAAATTTTTCTGCTATTTCTGGACTGTGAGTGACCATAATTAATGTTCGATCATTTTCTCTTACATAATCAACAACCATCCTAATAATTTTTTCTTCTGTTTTCTTATCCAGTGAAGATGAAGGCTCATCTAAAAGAAGTACTTTCGGTTCCAGCAGCATGACCCTGGCCAGAGCCAGACGCTGTTTTTCTCCTCCGGATAAATTACCTGCATTATCATCCAGCTTTTGAGTTAATGAAACTTTACGCAGCAGTTCCTGATAATTTAAATTTTGAGAAATATCATTATCAGCAATTTCTTCAGTTATTTTAAAATTGTCTCTGATACTCCCCTTGAAAATCTCTGGATCCTGAGGTAACATTACAACTTCTCTCCTTAATGAAACCGGATCATAACTCTCAATATTTTTATCCTGATAAAAAATTTTTCCCTGATCAGCTGTAATCATATTATTTAAAAGCTTTAAAAAAGTCGTTTTACCCCCTCCACTACTGCCGACGACTGCTGTAATAATATTCTTGTCTAATTCAGCTTCTTTAATCTTTAAGATATTCTTGTAATTAACATTTTCTAATTTAAACATTTCAACCCCCTAATCAATTATTTCCTTTGACAGCTCTTCTGTCTTTTGCTTAACTTCCTCTAAAACTTCTGCACCTTTTGAAGTAAGTGTGTAATATTTCCGCAC
>JBKHFK010000043.1:0-10392 GCA_046540295.1 Halanaerobium sp. | reverse complement strand
GAAGGAATTCCATCTGATTTCTTTGCTGATGAGGATGTAAGAAAAGCATTTAGCTATGCTTTTAACTATGACGCTTTTATTGAGGAAGTAAGAAGGGGAGAAGCAATTAGATTAAGAGGACCAATTGTTGATCCTTTATTAGGTTATGATGAAGATTCTGATGTTTACAGCCATGATCTAGAAAAAGCGGAAGAACATTTCAGAGAAGCTTTTGATGGTGAATTATGGGAAGAGGGTTTCACCATGGAGTTAGTATACAATAGTGGAAACGATGATAGAAAAGTTGCTGGAGATATTTTAAAATCCTATATCGAACAAATCAATCCTAAATTTGATCTTAATGTTCGTGGGGTACAGTGGTCAAGTTATCTTGATGATTCAGTTCAGGGACTTATTCCTGCTCCATTCGGCGGTTGGTTAGCAGACTTCCCGGATCCGCATAACTTTGTTCAGCCATTCCTGGATAGTTCAGGATATTATGCTGGCAGACGGGGAGAAGCTTATCAGGAATGGGCTGAAGAAGTCGGAATAGATGACCTGATAGATGAAGGTATTTCAACAAATGATGAGGAGAAACGTGAAGAGATTTATAAGGAACTACAGCAGATGTCAATTGATCATGCTATTGATCTCTGGATTGATCAGCCAACAGGTTCAAATACAAGAAGAACCTGGGTTAAAGGCTGGTATCCAAATGCTATGCGTCCTGGTATAGATTTCTATTCACTGGATAAATCTTTAGAATAGTTAGTTGGTAAAGAATAATATTAATAACTACCAGGGAGGGAAACCTCCCTGGTAGTTATGTTAAGTGAAAATTAAAATTTATATTTTAAGAGGAAGGAGCGAAAAAATTTGATAAATTATATTATTAGACGTTTTTTAATACTTCCTTTTATATTGTTTGGAGTTACGATATTAGTATTTTCAATGTTAATGATGCTTGGTCCGTATCAAAGATTGAGTACCTATGTAAGTGATCCAGCACAATTAAAAGGAGGAGACTTAGATCAACTTGTAGCTAAATATGGACTGGATGACCCCTGGTATGAACAGTATGGACGCTGGGTTGGTGGAGTTTTACAGGGAGATTTTGGTTGGTCAGAATCGGCCGGACAGCCGGTTACAGAGGCAATAGCAAGTAGATTTCCAGCAACATTTGAACTGGCAGTATTTGCAGTTATACCTGTTGTTATGGGGGGGATCTGGCTGGGTGTGTTATCGGCCGTCCATCATAATCAGAAATTTGATCATATAATTAGAATTATCTCTACTATTGGCTGGTCATTTCCCACCTTTGTTTTTGGATTATTAGTTTTAATGATCTTTTATGGTGTGTTGGGCTGGTTCCCACCAGGTCGACTGGGGGCAGCTGCATCGGAAATTGTTAGATCAGCAGAATTTATTAGATACACCGGTTTAAATGTTTTGGATGGGATTTTAAACCTGGAATTTAGTGTTGTTTTTGATTCTTTTAGACATTTAGTTGGACCAATTTTCACCCTGGCAATTGTCTGGTGGTCATATATTTTGCGTATTACACGTTCAAGTATGTTGGAGACCTTAAGTAAAGATTATATCAGAACTGCCAGAGCAAAAGGTGTGGCAGAAAAATTTGTGATCAACAAACATGCCCGCAGAAACGCTTTAATACCGGTTGTTACAGTTGCCGGGCCTATGGTTCTGGGATTATTGGGTGGTGTTGTAATAGTTGAGTCAGTATTTGGTTACAGAGGTATCGGCCAGTTTGCTGCTCAGGCAGCTCAGCAGCTTGATTATGCCGGTATATTAGGAGTTGCACTGTATTTTAGTTTCTTATTGATTTTAATAAATCTGATTGTTGATGTATCTTATGCTATTATTGACCCTCGGATTAGATTGGAGTGATAGTTAGTGGAGTGGAAAGAAATTCTGTTGAGGTTAGTTAAGAATAAATTATCTTTAGTTGGACTTATAATAATAGTATTTTTTGTATTAGTGGCGGTGTTTGCTCCTTATTTAGCACCACCATCAGATCCAGATGATGCATATGAGATTCCAAGGGCTGGCTGGCAGGTCGAACCACAACCTCCACGTGAAGGTTATCCGTTCGGAACTGCTCAGGGATCATATGATATATTTTATGGTATGGTTTGGGGAACTAGAACTGCATTTAGAATTGGTGTTATTGTAGTGGGTTTTAGTTCTTTAATTGGTGTAACTATTGGAACTATCTCTGCTTTTTATGGTGGTAAAATGGATGAATTATTTATGAGAATTACTGATGTTTTTATGTCTATTCCATTTTTGGTGGCTGCAATGGTTTTAACTACAATTTTAGGTAAAGGTCTGGATAATGTTATGATAGCTTTAATTACCTTTGGCTGGATGGGGACCGCTCGTTTGATGCGTTCTCAGGTGCTTGAGATTAAAAGTGAAGAATTTGTGCAGGCTTCAATTGCTCTAGGTGCTAAAGACAGCAGAATAATTTTTAAACATATTATTGTGAATTGTATTTTTCCTGTTTTAATTCAGGCTTTTATGAGGATGGGTTCAATGGTAATCACTGCTTCTGCTTTGAGTTTTTTAGGAGTAGGTGCTCCAGAAGGTTATGCTGACTGGGGACAGATGATAACTTTTGCTCGGGATTGGATTTTAGGCGGAGAGGGTTCTGCTCTTCAGTACTGGTATACAGTTGTAATTCCGGGGATGGCAATTATGCTTTTTAGTCTTTCCTGGAACTTACTTGGTGATGCCTTTCGTGATATTTTAGATCCAAAATTAAAATAGGATTATGAATTTGACGCTAATAAGGTAGGTGAATTTTTTGAGTAAAGAAACATTAGTAGAAGTTAAAAACTTAAAAACATATTTCTATACAGAAGAGGGTGTAGTCAAAGCGGTAGATGGTGTTGATTTTGAAATCTATCCTGGTGAAACCCTTGGTGTTGTAGGAGAATCCGGCTGTGGTAAAAGCGTTACCTCTTTATCAATAATGAGACTGGTGGAATCTCCTCCCGGAAGGATAGAGGCAGGAGAAATTAATTTTAAGGGAAAAGATTTAACTAAAATTCCCGAAAAAGAAATGAGAAAAATTCGAGGTAACGACATTTCAATGATTTTCCAGGAACCGATGACTTCTTTGAATCCAGTTTACACAGTTGGAGATCAGATTATGGAAGCAATTATGCTTCATAAAAAAGTAAAAAGAAAAGAAGCAAGAAGACAGGCGATTGAGATGCTGCAGAAGGTTGGAATTCCGCTGCCAGAACAGAGAGTGGATGAATATCCCCACCAGTTATCCGGTGGTATGAGACAGCGTGTAATGATTGCAATGTCCTTAAGCTGCGATCCTCAGTTATTAATTGCTGATGAGCCGACCACTGCCCTGGATGTTACCATTCAGGCCCAGATTTTAGAATTAATGAACTCGTTAAAAGCAAGTTATGGAATGGCAATTATGATGATCACTCATGATTTAGGAGTAATTGCAGAAGTTTCAGATAGAGTAGCAGTAATGTATGCCGGCAAGGTAGTAGAATACACAGATGTAGACACTTTATTTGATGATCCCAAACATCCTTATACCTGGGGTTTGATGAATTCAATTCCTAAGTTAGATCAGGATGTAAATCGTCTGGAAGCTATTCCAGGAAGTGTACCTTCTCCACTTGACTTTCCAGAAGGCTGTAAGTTTAATACCCGCTGTCCTCTGGCAGAGGGTAAATGTTATGATGTAGAACCACCTTTAGAAGATACAGATGGAGGACATATGGTTCGCTGCTGGAGATATGAGGATTTAGAAGAGATCAAAAAGCGTGGAGAAAGAATTTACGAGGATCGAGGTGTTTTAGACTAATGGCTGAAAACTTATTGGAAGTTAAAAATTTAAAAAAATATTTTCCGGTAAAAGCAGGAGTTTTTAAAAGAACAGTAGACTATGTTAAAGCTGTTGATGACATCTCTTTTACAGTAAAAGAAGGAGAGACTCTCGGTCTGGTAGGAGAATCCGGCTGTGGAAAATCAACAACAGGAAGAACAATTCTGCGTCTTTTAGAAGCAACAGCAGGTGAAGTTATTTTTGAGGGTAAAAGTGTAATGGATTTAGATAAAAAAGAGATGAGAGCTATCAGAAGAGATATGCAGATTATCTTTCAGGATCCATATGCTTCATTAAACCCAAGAATGACAGTAGCTGATATTGTAGGTGAGCCGCTTGATATCCATAAATTAGCTAAAAATAAAAAGGAGCGGAATGAAAAAGTTAAAGAAATCCTGGAAAATGTAGGTTTAGGTTCAGAATATATGAACCGCTATCCCCACGAATTTAGTGGTGGACAGCGTCAGCGGATCGGTGTAGCCAGAGCTCTGGCAGTAGATCCTAAGTTGATCATTGCTGATGAGCCTGTATCTGCTCTTGATGTATCAGTTCAGGCCCAGGTTATAAACCTGCTGCAGGATTTGCAGAAAGAATTTGGTTTAACATTTCTTTTTATTGCTCATGATTTAAGTGTAGTTAAGCATATCAGTGATCGGGTAGCTGTAATGTACCTGGGTAAAATTGTTGAGTTAACAGATAAAAAGGAATTATTTAAAAATCCAATTCATCCCTATACACAATCACTATTATCTGCTATTCCAGAGGCAGATCCAAAAAAGGAGAAAGATCGTATAATTTTAAAAGGTGATGTGCCTTCACCGGTAGATCCAACATCTGGCTGTAGGTTTCATCCCCGCTGTCCAAAAGCTTTTGAACCCTGTCCAGTTAAGGAACCGGAGTTTAAAGAGTATGGAGATGGCCATTTTGCGGCCTGTCATTTGTTGGATAAATAAAATTAAATTAAATAGTAATCTTAATCCCTGTCTGCTAATTTTACTGGCAAACAGGGATTTTCTATTTTTTATAGAATAATAATATTAGATAGTTTAAGTATATTATAAAAGGGGTTTTATAATGAAATATCAAAAGTTTATTTTAATAGTAATAATAATTTTGTTTTTGTTTACACTGAGTATTCAGGCAGCTAATTATGGTGGAAGACTGGATATTAAAGTTGAGCAGCGTCCAATTAATTTAAATCCCATTTATGCTTCAGACAGTACAGCCCAAATGATAAATCAACAAATTTTTGATACCCTGGTTAGCTATGATCAAAATGGAAATTTAATCGAAAACCTGGCAGAATCATGGGAGATAAGTAAGCAGGGTACAGTATTTAATTTTAAATTAAAAGAGGAAGTTCATTTTCAGCCTTATAAGGTAAAGAATAAACAAATTTCTCTAACTGATCGGAATGTAGAAGCTGAAGACTGGAAATGGTCTTTTGAATATCTAGCATCTCCAGCAAATAAATCTCCCTATGCAGAGTTATTGAATAAAGTAAAGGGGTATCGAGATTATAGAGAGGGAAAGAGTAATGAAATCGCAGGAATAAAGGTTTTAGATAAATATCAGCTGGAAATTGAATTAACTGAATCTTATGCTCCTTTTATCTATAATCTGGCAGAGGAGGCAGCGGTTGTATTACCGAAAAAAGCTGTATCAAATAATGAAAATAACTTTTCTACAGCTCCAACTGGAACAGGCCCTTTTAAATTTAAAAATTTTTCTGATCAATATATAACTGTTGAAAGAAACAAAGATTACTGGAAAAATAATTATCAGGAAGAAAAACTGCCTTATTTAGATGAAATAAAAATACACTTTTCTGATGCTGAGATTGATCAGGAAGATTATCAGCAATATGATATTTATCAATTGCAATCTAAATTTGATGAAAAATTTCAGGATAAAGATAAAATAAATGAGAACTATCGTTTTAAAAACATTCCAGATGATTTTTATTATTATCTTGGCATTAATTATAATAATAATTTAAAATCAAGTCAGTCTTCAGAAGATATCAAAAAACTTTTAATTTCTGTTTTGTCAGAGGATAATTTTTCAGCGGAAAAATTATTAGAAAGCTCTATGTTTCCTGCTGGGAATAAAGAAAGTAATCTTTATATTGAAAAACTACAAAATTCTATTCGAGATAACGCAGAAGGGGAGATAAAAATTGAAGCTGAATTACCTGTTTTAGAATTTATAAGCAGTCAATCTGATAAAAGTGAGGATATTGCTAAATTAATAAAAGATAAATTAAGGGATAATAATATTGAGGTAGATCGTGAGGACTTTAGCTGGTCAGAATATATTAGAGCCCTGAAGGATGATCAATTAAAAAGCGACTTATTTTTGATGACATACCAGTATCAAAATAGATTTGAATTTTTAAAAGATAATTTTTACTCAGATTCAGAGCTTAATTTTTTTAACTATAAAAACAGCAGACTGGATAATTTAGTTGATTTTTTAAAACTTGCGGATACTAAAGAAAACCAGGAACAGGCTTATCAGATAATTGAAGAAATTTTAATTTCTGATAAACCATTGATGTTTCTAATGAAGAAAAGAGAACCACATCTAATTTCTAAAAAATTAGTTAATCAGGATTTATTTAACAGTCCATTTTCAAAAAATAAATTTGAACTATTGTATTTTAAATAGATATTGTATGAATAGCCCGATCGAGCTTTGAAAACCATTTCATTATTTTCAGGCTTTTTTCAAGACTTAAATAAACTGAAAACTATAAAAATTTCGAATTAAAATAGTTTAATCTAATTTATCTCTGTTTCCAGTAAAATTATGTAAATTAGAGCTTTTTTAACTAAAAAACCGGTGTTTTTCAGTAAATAAATATAATTATCAAAAAAATTTGTTTTTTTTGCAGGAATTTTGGTATCAGCATTGAATATATTAAATAGTGAAATGGATTTCATTATTTTTTGGGAGCGAAAATTATGGATGTTACCATGAAAGATGTGGCAAAATTAGCAGGAGTCTCATTGAGCACAGTTTCGCGTGTTTTAAATGATAGTTCTCTGGTTAGAGAAGAAACAGCTCGCAGGGTTCAGAAGGCTGTTGAGAAACTGGACTATCAGATAAATGATTCTGCTCGAATACTGAGAACTAATACCAGTAATTTAATTGGAGTTATTGGAGCAGGGATGGAGAGACCTTTTCTGGCAAATCTGCTCAAAGGGATTGAAGCTGAAGCCAGGGAAAGAGGCTATGCGCTTATATATGGTGATTCTGATGGTGAATTTGAAAAAGAACAGAATTATTTAAATATCATGAAACAGAAAAAGATAGATGGAATTATTTTAATTACAACCAATTATTATAATGATCTGCTTTCGATAGTTAAAAATTATCAAATTCCTGTAGTTTTTGCTTCAGGTTATATTAGTGACCCAGAGATTAGTTGTGTTACAGTTGATAATGTTGCTGCAGCCTATGATATTGTTGAGTTTTTATGCCAGGCAGGTCATAAAGATATTGCCTTTATTAAAGGTCCTGATCTGGATTTGCTTGCCAGTCAGGAGCGCTTAAGAGGTGTTAAACTTGCTTTAAGACTCAGTGATATTGAGTACAATCCAGATCTATTTATTGAAGGAGATTTCACTTTTGAAAGCGGCTATTCTGCCGCAAAAAAGATTGTAAACAAATTCCCAGATGTTACAGCTATTTTTGCTTTTAATGATGAAATGGCTGTGGGTGTAATTAGATATTTAAAAGAGCAGAATATTAAAGTGCCTGAGGAGATATCTGTTGTAGGTTTTGACGGGATTGAACTGGGCAAATATATTGATCCTGCTTTAACTACTGTTAAACAGTCTGGTTATCAGCTGGGTTTGAAAAGTATTGAAATACTTAATAAAATAATTAATCAGGAAAAAATTGAAGATAATAAGATTTTTATTCCACATCAACTTGTGGTTAGAGAAAGTACTAATAAATTAAATGAACTCACTACTGATAAGGGGGTGATAATTAATAATAGGGGTAGTTAAGATATATTCTTAACATAATTATTTATTATCAAACAATTTTAAGGAGGAGAATTATTAATGAGAAAAAATTTACTTTTAGTTTTAGCTTTAGTTTTTGTTATTGCATTTAGTGGTGCAGTAGTTGCTGAGGAGGATATTGAACTTACAATTGCCGGTGGAGCTGTGGGTCAGGAGAAAGAATTGACTGAAGAAGCCGCTGAAATGTATATGGAAGAAAATCCTGATGTTAAAGTAGAAGTTTTAGATACACCTGATCTGTCAAATGACAGGTTGGGATTATATTTGCAGTATTTAGAAGCTGAAAGTTCTAAGGTTGATGTTTATCAGATTGATGTTATCTGGCCTGGTGATTTATCTGAGCACTTTATTGATTTTTATGATTATGGTGCAGAAGAGATAGTTGATGATCATTTTGAAGAAATTGTTGATAACAACACAACCACTGACGGTCGTTTGGTTGCTTTACCCTGGTTTACAGATGCTGGACTTCTATATTACAGAACTGATTTATTGGAAAAATATGATCGTGAAGTTCCAGAAACCTGGGATGAATTAGAAGAAACAGCTCGTTATATAATGGAGAAAGAAAGAGAAGATGGAAAAGAGGATTTTTATGGTTATGTCTGGCAGGGAGATGCTTATGAAGGCTTAACCACTAACGCGTTAGAGTGGATTTATTCTAATGGTGGTGGCAGTATTGTAAATGAGGATCAGCAGATAACAATTAATAATGAAAAAGCAATTGAAATTATTGATCAGGCTGCCGGCTGGGTTGGAGATATTTCTCCTACTGGTGTAACTGGAATGGGAGAAGAAGATGCTCGTTCAATGTTTGAATCTGGTAATGCTCTCTTTATGCGCAACTGGCCATATGCTTACGCTTTAGCAGCAGAAGAAGGAAAAGCTACTGAAGGCAATTTTGATGTAGCACCTTTACCTGCTGGAGACAGTGGAAAGTCTGCTGCAACTTTAGGTGGCTGGAACTTAGGTGTAAGTAAGTACAGTGAACATCCTGAAGAAGCTGCTAAATTTGCCATGTTCCTGGCTGGCGAGGAAGTACAGAAATTGAGAGCCGTAGAGGGTTCCTTTAATCCAACAATCAAATCATTATATGAGGATGAAGATGTTTTAGAAGCTAATCCATTCTTTGAAAGCTTATATGATGTATTTACAGATGCTGTGGCCCGTCCATCTACACCAACAGCACCTAAGTATAATGAGGTATCTGAATTATTCTTCCAGGCAACTCATTCTGTATTAACCGGTGACGATGATGCACAGACTGCTATTGAGTATTTAGAATTAGATCTGATGGATAATACAGAATTTGAAACTGGTGAGCCAACACAACCATAAGTTAATTAGATAAACTAGCTAATAATTGTTTATCAGCTGGAGAGGGGAGAATTCCCCCTCTCCAGATTTTATAAAGGGGGGAAATTAAATGGCAAATAGTAGTTCAGCACTGGGAAAAGAAGAACAAAAATTAGCATTTAAATTACTAATACCGGCATTTTTAATTTTAATTATAATTGCATTATATCCTTTAGGTCAGGTCTTTTATACTAGTTTTACAAATAGAGAATTTGCTTCAGGACAGGAAACTGAATTTGTTGGTCTGGATAATTATAAAGCCTTATTATCAGTTACAATTAAGGAATTACCACCAGTAATTGATGAGGATACAGGTGAACAGGAAATTGATGAGGATAGTGGAGAGGCAGTATTTGAGCGGCCGATTCGGGTCTTACCTAGAGATCCACATTTATACCGACCATCTTTTCAATTTAATTTTTTTGGGAATAAGTATGTGGTTGGAGCTCGAACACCAGATTTTGTTAGGTCTGTCTGGAATACATTAATTTTTACCGTATTTTCGGTTTTCTTTGAAACACTGCTGGGTTTAATAGTTGCTCTGGTTGTTAACAGTGAGTTTAAAGGTCGAGGAGCAATGCGGGCTGTGATGTTAGTTCCCTGGGCAGTTATAACAGTTGTTTCTGCAAGAATGTGGGAATGGATGTTTGAATCAAGCAGAGCTGGTTTGTTTAATATGTTGGGTGATAGATTTGGTTTAATTGAGGTAGTTATTCTTTTTTGAGTAATTCCAGTTTACAGCTGCCAGCAATTATAGCTGTTGATGTCTGGAAAACAACACCATTTATGGCCTTATTAATTTTAGCTGGTTTACAGATGATACCAAATGAACTTTATGAAGCAGCTGAGGTAGATGGAGCCAGTAAATTTAGACAGTTTTTCAGTATTACCTTACCATTATTAAAGCCTTCACTGGCTGTTGCCTTGATTTTTAGAACTTTGGATGCTTTAAGAGTATTTGATGTGTTTCAGGTTATGCTGTCACAAAAAAGATATTCTATGGCCAGTTTTAATTATTTTCAATTGATTTCAGCCAGAAAAATGGGAGTGGCATCTGCAATTGGAGTTATAATTTTCATTATAATTTTTGCTTTTGCAATTCTTTATATGAAATCCCTGGGAGTTGATACAGAATGACAA